>NZ_VPBV01000009.1:0-105140 GCF_013418545.1 Acinetobacter sp. YH12136 | reverse complement strand
AGTAAACATCGTTCGATTGCTGGTTTTTTAGCAGGCGTATTTTCTTCACTATGTGCGTATCAACTTTGCCAAAAGAATAAGCCTAAAATTCATGTGATTAAATCTTTGGCTTATCCGTAACTGGGGTAAAGTAGCATTTTAGATTAGTCATCTTTGGCGGAGATGACTATAATCGAGCTCGAACCGAAATAGAGGAAATACTATGACACTGGCAAGTCAGTTAAACGACAAGCAACTTGAAGCGATGAAATACACTCAAGGACCCTTGTTAGTGCTTGCAGGTGCAGGTTCAGGCAAAACTTCGGTGATTACCCGAAAAATTGCCTATTTGGTTAAGCATTGCGGGATTCCTGCGCATCGTATTACAGCGATGACTTTTACCAACAAAGCAGCACGAGAAATGAAAGAGCGTGTGACCAAATTGTTGTCACGTGAAGAAGCTAAAGGATTATCGGTTTCGACTTTCCACACCTTTGGTCTGAATTTATTACGTTTTGAATTAAAACACACGCCGTTAAAAGCCAACTTCTCTATTTTGGATGCCGATGACTGTAAACGTATTCTGATGGATTTAATGCACCGCGATAATTTGTCGGGTGCAGAAAGCAAAGAATTGATTGCCAAAGCCATGAAGATGATTTCGGACTGGAAAAATGATCTGATTGCACCAGAGCAGGCGCATACCACCTGCGAAACGCCAGAAGACATCCAGTTTGCACATTTATATCAACTTTATGAACGTAATTTACGTGCCTATAACGCGGTAGATTTTGATGATTTAATTGTAATGCCGACACGACTTTTGCAAGAAAATGCCGAAGTGCGTGACAAGTGGCAAAACCGTGTTCGTTATTTATTGGTCGATGAGTATCAGGACACCAACACCGCACAATATATCTTGGTGAAATTACTTGTGGGCGTAATGGGGCAGTTCACTGCGGTAGGTGACGACGACCAATCGATTTACGCTTGGCGCGGTGCGAAGCCTGAAAATATGGCCTTGCTGAAAGATGATTTCCCGAATTTAAAAGTGATTAAACTTGAGCAAAACTATCGCTCGACCAGTCGCATTTTAAAAGCGGCCAACACCGTCATTGGCAATAATCCACATATTTTTGACAAAAAACTGTGGTCAGATAAAGGTCATGGTGAAGTGATTCGGGTAATTACATGCCGCAATGATGATGATGAATCAGAACGCGTGGTTAAAGACTTACTCACGCATAAACTGATGAATGGTAAAAGCTGGAAAGATTATGCAATTTTGTACCGAGGGAACTTTCAGGCACGTATTCTGGAAACCCAATTACGTCAAATGCAAATTCCTTACAAGCTTTCGGGGGGGCAGTCATTCTTCGCACGTGCTGAAATCAAAGACATCATGAGTTATTTGCGTCTGATTATTAACCCTGAAGATGACAGCGCATTCTTACGCATTATTAACACGCCTAAACGCGCGATTGGTCCTGTGACTTTGGAAAAACTAGGGCTGTTTGCACAGGAAAACCATTTGTCATTATTGGCTGCTGCAGGTGATCAGCGCCTAACCATGGCAATTCCGAAAAAAGCCACGACGCAGTTGGCAGAGTTTTCAGATTTTATTAGCAATTTTACGCGTAACTTATTGGAAGATGATGAACCTGTGCCAATCATCCGTCAAATGATGCTCGAAGCAGGTTATATCGACTACATTAAAGAGCAAGCAGCTACCCCTGCGCAGGAAAAAACCAAGCTAGATAATATCGAAGTTCTATATAGCAGCATCCAAAGTTTGATTAACCGTGCTGAAGATGTCGATGAAAAGAATATTGAAAGCGTGATTCGTAAAATGGTGCTGCTCGATATGCTCGAACAGCAACAGGAAGAAGAAGACACTGATAAAGTCAATTTACTCACCCTGCATGCGTCCAAAGGCTTGGAATTTCCGTACGTGTATTTGATTGGTTTGGAAGAAGAGCTTTTACCGCATAAAAACTCAATTGTGGCAGATACTGTCGAGGAAGAACGCCGTTTGATGTACGTGGGGATTACTCGTGCACGTCAGGGCTTAACCATTACTTTGGCAGAGCAGCGCAAAGCGGGCGGGCAAATGAAACAAATGACCCCAAGTCGTTTTTTGGATGAATTACCACAAGATGAATTGGAATGGCTCGGACGTAAGAAAAAGTTAGCCGGTGATGTCGATCCGAAATTACAGGCACAGCATTATTTGGAAAATTTACGTGCCTTAATCAAGCGCTAATTTTTTGAAAATACTTAGGGCATTGATGCAAGTACAGCATCAAATGGCACATCGAAAATCGAAAGAAAATTGAAAATTTAAAAACAGGATAAACTTCATGAAAGTTCAAGTTAAAGTCTTAGATTCACGTTTAGGCACAGAATGGCCAATGCCAACTTATGCAACCGCAGGTTCGGCAGGTTTGGACTTACGTGCTTGTGTAGACAGCAGCACCGTGATTGAGCCGGGTCAAACAGTCTTGGTCAAAACAGGTTTAGCGATTTATATTCAAGATACAGGTTTTGCAGGCATGATTTTGCCGCGTTCAGGCTTGGGTCACAAACATGGCATCGTGTTGGGGAACTTGGTGGGTTTGATTGATTCAGATTATCAGGGTGAATTGATGGTTTCGGTGTGGAACCGTAGCCAAACAGCATTTAGCTTAGAACCTGGTGAGCGTTTAGCGCAATACGTTTTGGTTCCTGTGGTACAGGCCAAGTTTGAACAAGTAGATGAATTTGTTGCCACCGAACGTGGTGCAGGTGGTTTTGGGCATACGGGCAAAAACTAAGTTACTTAGGTTTCAGCCTATATCGTTTGGTAAAGTTTTATCTGAAACTTTACCAACAATTCTTGAAAAGTAACGAAAGATGTACTAATAATGACAAGTAAATCACTAGCTCTGATGAGACCATTGCACATCTATTAAAAAATCTAATTAGAATTTTCAAAATATCTCGAGCCAAGATTTATTCACTTTATGTTGGCTCATCTTTGTAGTTGTAAGCCTATGAACAATCCACAAACACTTTTTCCTCAGCATATTTTTCGCGCTTACGACATTCGTGGCAAAGAAACTGTGCTGACCGCGAAATTGGTACACGCCATTGCACAAGGATTGGTGCAACAATATCAACAAGAAAAGCAAACTCAAATTAGTATTGGTTATGATGCGCGTTTAAATAGCCCCGCTTATGCTGAAATTATGCGCCAAGTCTTTCTTGCCCATCAATTTCAAGTGACGATGGTGGGTTGTTGTTCTAGCCCGATGTTGTATTTTATGGCACGGCATACTGCAGGTAATGGCATTATGCTGACCGCCAGTCATAATCCAAAATCTGACAATGGTATTAAATGGATTATGCAGGGTGAACCGCCAACGCCTGAAATGATTCAGCAAGTGGCAATTGATGCCACACCATATTATGTGTTGAATCAAAGTAACAGTGGATGGGCTAATTCTGTCGCTACTACTTCACATGAATTTATAGAAGATGCTTGCCAGCAATATCAAAATGCCATGTTACAGGACATTCATTTGGCACGCCCTTATAAAGTGGTGCTGGATGGTATGTATGGCTCGGCAGGGCATTGCGCTGCATTGGTATTACAAAAAATGGGCTGTGAGGTGGTGGTACTACGCTGTGTGGCCAATGGACATTTTCCAGATCATGCGCCAGACCCATCTCAAGAAAAGCACTTACAACATTTAAAAACTGCGGTACTTGAACATCAGGCAGATATTGGCATTGCTTTAGATGGGGATGGTGACCGTGTGGTATTGCTGGATGAACAGGCAAAGGTTATTTCAGCAGACCGTTTGCTTTCCTTATTTGCAGAAATGTGTCTAAAAACCCATCCACAGCATGAGGTGGTGTTTGATGTAAAATGCTCCACTATGGTACGCAATACCGTGCGTGATTTAGGCGGTCAAGCGGTGATGATTCGTACAGGTAGTACTTTCTTGCGCCGTTATTTAGCTCAGTCGCAGGGTAAAGCCGTGTTTGGTGGCGAATATGCAGGGCATTATGTATTTAATGACGGGCGTGGTTTTGGCTATGACGATGGTATTTACGCAGCGCTGCGCGTGTTGGAATATTTAAGCCACAGTAATTACAGCAGCCTTTCGGCATTGATGCAGAAATACCCTGAGCGTTGCTGCACTGAAGACACGTATATCAGCACACGGAATATTGAACCGAGTGCGGTTTTAAATGATGTTGAAAGTTCTAGCCATCGCAGTGGTGCAGAATTAAGTAAAATAGATGGTGTAAGACTTGATTTTGAAGATGGATTTGGCATTATTCGAGCATCCAATACAGGCGAATATTTTACGGTGCGTTTTGATGCCGATAATCCATCACGACTGAATGATATTCGCGATACATTTGTTTCCATGTTAAGTGAGCGATACCCTGAAATCGCCCAAGACATTTTAGATGCTCAATAAGGAGAGGCGAATGCCACATCAACAGACTGGTATCGACAAAGCGCAAATTTTGACTGAAGCTTTGCCGTATATTCAACGTTTTGCGGGCAAGACCCTTGTTGTGAAATATGGCGGCAATGCCATGACCGATCCTGAGCTGGAAAGTTCTTTTGCTCGTGATATCGTGTTGTTAAAGACTGTAGGCTTAAACCCGATTGTGGTGCATGGCGGTGGCCCACAAGTGGATTCTATGCTCAAGCAATTGGGACGTGAGTCTGACCGTATTGATGGCATGCGTGTCACCGATCCTACGACTATGGAAGTCGTAGAAATGGTCTTGGGTGGTAGCGTCAACAAATCTATCGTCAATCTGATTAACCAACATGGCGGTCGTGCCATTGGTTTGACGGGTAAAGATGGTAACTTGATTCGCGCACAAAAATTATTGATGCAAAAAACTACTGAAACAGGCGAAGTACAACAAATTGACCTTGGTTTGGTGGGTGAAGTGGTGGGTGTCAAAACCGACGTGTTGGAAATGTTTACCAGCAGCGACTTTATTCCAGTGATTGCACCTTTAGGTGTCGATGATGCAGGCAATACCTATAACATTAATGCCGATTTAGTCGCAGGTAAAGTTGCCGAAGCATTGGGTGCGGAAAAGTTAATTTTGCTGACCAATATTACGGGTGTATTAGACGAAAATAAAAACCTGTTAACTGGTTTGACTACGCAGGAAGTAGATCGTTTAATTGATACAGGCGTGATTTACGGTGGCATGATTCCAAAAGTGGGTTGTGCATTGGATGCAGTTAAAGGCGGTGTAATCAGTGCACATATTGTAGATGGTCGTGTGCCACATGCTACTTTATTGGAAATCTTTACTGATCATGGTGTGGGAACATTAATTACCAACCGTGTCCAAACGCGTAAATAAAACTCTATAAGATGATCCCTAAAAGAGCTTCACAATTGAAGCTCTTTTTTATGTCAAATTTACGGCAAGAAACTGAAATTTTGTTGATTCAGCATCCTTGAAATTGCTTTGCACCTATCCTGCAATCTTAAAATTGTAGTCGCTAAAATCGCGGTCATCATAGTGTCATGCTGCTGTCCTAGTGTAGGAGAAAACATGAGGTATCTATGATGCTACAAAAATTAAATCAGTATCGTCAGCAGTTTAGCTTTCCTATGGTTAAAGTGGGTAAAGCACAGAAAAAAAACAGCAAAGCTACGCAATATGCGTTTGAATGGGTTGAAAATTTAAAGCAACTACAAGAAGTACAGCGCTTTCGTGCACAGCAATTTTCCAAGCAATTTGGCATTG
The DNA here is from genome assembly GCF_013418545.1 of Acinetobacter sp. YH12136. NCBI lineage: Bacteria > Pseudomonadati > Pseudomonadota > Gammaproteobacteria > Moraxellales > Moraxellaceae > Acinetobacter > Acinetobacter sp. YH12136. Next base: position 99,383 of record NZ_VPBV01000009.1, on the reverse strand, counting down.
AATTTGAATCGGCTTTAGATCAGGACTTGTACGATTTTGGCTGTGAACACGCCGTACTCAGAGATAAATCTACGGGTGAAATTGTTGCTTATACTCGTTTAAAACTTTGGCAAGGGCATGAGCTAGCCAACAGTTATAGTGCGCACGAGTTTAAAATTATAGATGAGTTAGGGCATCTCTCGAATATTGTCGAAATGGGGCGTACTTGTGTGCATCCACGTTATCGTTCAGGCAAAACACTCTCTATTTTATGGCTGAATTTAGTGCCTAAAGTGTTATGGGAAATGCGTGCCAAACACATGATTGGCTGTGTCAGTATTCGTTTGGAAGGTAATGAAGCACGCGCGTATCATACCCATCAAGCGATTCAACAATTGGCAGAAAATCAACGCTGTGATATTCAGTCACAGCAGCCGTTTGAGCCAAGTTGTCCAAGTCATAGCTTTAGCCAAGATGAACGAATACCTAAACTGTTTGATGTTTATCTGAAAATGAATGCTAAGCTGTCTGAGCAAGCATTTTATGACCGTGAGTTTAACTGTCTAGATTATTTTGTTTTGTTAGATGTGAAACAAATGGCGAAACATTTTATTCGCCAAAAGAAAGTGAAAGCATCTTAACTAGAATAATTAAGCAGAGATTTCTACAGCACTGCATATCTATGAGGTGGTACTGTAGAAATCTATTTATATTTTTCAGATTTGAATTATCCACATGGCTGATGCACAATAATCAGATAATTTCATTATTTGTATAAAGATAAGGCCTTATGTGTCAGTTGCTTGGAATGAATTGTGCGACACCTACCGATATTACCTTTTCATTTCGGGGATTTTCGCAGCGCGCAGGAATCACCTCAGATCATTCTGATGGCTTTGGCATTGCTTTTTTTGAAGATAAAGCTTGCCGTTTATTTGTCGATAACCAGTCTGCAGTGGAGTCACCCATTGCAGAATTGATCCGTAACTATCCCATCAAATCGCGTAATGTGATTGCCCATATTCGTAAAGCGACACAAGGCAAAATTAATTTAGAAAATTCACATCCGTTTAGTCGTGAGTTGTGGGGACGCCAGTGGATTTTTGCCCATAATGGTGATTTACATGACTTTCATCCACGTTTATCAGGTCGTTTTACCCCTGTGGGCAATACCGACAGTGAACGTGCATTTTGTTATTTGTTAGATCAATTGGTAAATCGTTTTGGTTATGATGAACCGAGCCTGACGCAAATTTTTGACTTGTTAGCCGAAATTTCTCCTAAAATTGCAGAACATGGCACTTTTAATTTTTGTTTGTCCAATGGTCAGGCATTATTTAGTTATGCGGTGACCAAATTACATTGGTTGGTGCGTGCTTATCCATTTCAGCCTGCACAATTAATTGATTTAGATGTTGAGGTTGATTTTAGCCAAGTCACCACAGCAGAGGATTGTGTGGCAGTGATTACCACTGAACCCTTGACTCAAAATGAAACATGGACAGCATTTCAGCCAGGTGAAATGATTTTATTTCAACATGGACGCCCAATTAAAACCCAAATGACACATATTGCGCGTTTGGAACGTGAGCGTTTAAATCCTGAATTAAGACGGATCACCAAAGCGGATCAATACTAATTTATACGGGTATGTGTGGTTGAAAAATATTCATTTTATTATTGTATAATTCAATTAAATCAAGAATGAAAATGTATAAATTGGTTAATTAATAATTGATTCTTTTAGTCGGGTATTTTTGTTAAAATTTATTTAAATCAATGTCTTGTGTTGTTTTTGTGCGATTTAAACCAATCCCTACCAATTCGCTTCATTTTTATTTATGGGAAATACGGCTACCATTCCGCAATGTGATTAATCATTTATTTCTGTAAGGTGGTCGTATGAAGATGAAATGGGTTCCAGAATACAATACTGGTATCGATGTGATTGACGATCAGCATAAACGTATCCTCGATTATATTAATGAAATTGTTGAAATTAGCGATGGTACAGATCGAGCACGTGTAAAGCAGATTTTAAATAATATTATTGATTACACCCAGTCGCATTTTACGTTTGAAGAATCATTACAAGAAGAAGCGGGTTATAAATACCGCGTACCACATAAACGTGTGCATGATTTATTCATTAAAAAAATTGAGTCTTATCGCGATCGTTTTGAAATGGGACAATCCATTGAAGGCGAATTGCATGAAGTCTTATCAAAATGGTTAATTAATCATATTCAACACGATGACGCCGATTATGTTGGTGCTGTGAAAGAGAATATGATGGGCATTATTAAGGAAAATGAGAAGAAGAAAGGTAAAGGTTGGTTCGCTCGTTTCTTCTCATAAGTCTGAAGCCATAAAAAATGAAAGAATAAAAATTATAAATTTGCGCAGCAAACTGTCTAACGATAGTTTGCTTTTTTCTTTTTTGAGGTTTTGCTTTTCCTTGATGACAAAGGCAAAATAGCAGTAGATTTTTATTAGGACAGCGTCATGCAGGACAATGCTATGTCACGATGGTTATCGCCGCTGATGGCATTTGGTTTATCATTCATTATTATTGGCACACTCGCACCAATGACAGGTATTCAGGTTGAGCGCCAGCTCGACTTTTGGTTGTTGTGGTTAGCAACCATGCTGATTTTGGCATTACCGATTACTTATTTGGAAATTGCCTTAGCCAAACGCTCAAAAACGACAGCATTACAAGCACTTTTAAGTTTAACCCGTGATGCCGATGCTTCTCAAAAATGGCGTTTGGTGGGCTGGCTTGCAGTGGTGTTCATTCCATTTTTAGCAGGCGGTTTGTTGTCTAATGCTGCGCAAATTTTAAATCAATATGCCGCTGCAGACTTGGCTAGTCATGTCTTGTTTGTGATTGTGGCTATTTTCGCACTGGCATTGTCATTAGTGCCGCGTCAAATTTTATTGCTATGTACCGCTGTTGCTGTTGTGGCGGCTTTGGTTTTATCGATGGTGATGGGTTCAGAACTCCCTGCATGGCAAGTCACCTCAATTGAGTTTAGCGAATGGGGCAGTGCAACCGTTTTGGCTTTGGTGGCCAGTGGTTTAGGCATGGGCTTGTACTGGCAAACTAGTTTGCCGCAAGTACAGCAACAATCTGCAGCAACTTCAACGGTATTGCCAATTTGGATTGCTCAGCTATTGGCAGTCGTTGCTTTTGCATTCTTTGCCGTGCAAGCACAAATTCCAGCATTGGCTTTGGTGGTGGCAACTGTTGCAGCAGCAGCGGTTTTATTACAATTGGCACGTGAACAATTGGCACAACGTCAAATGGTGGTTGCGATTCAGTGGGTTGTATTGATTGCAGCAACTTTGGCTTGGGCAATTCCTGCCATTAGTCCTGTATTTAATTTTGCCTTATTGCTTTGGGGCTTAGTTATTTGTTTGATTTACGCTATTTTTGCAGGCTGGATTATGAAAATCAGCCATTTGCGTAAAGCCATGAACTTTAGCAGTGAAGCCTTTTATAACATTTGGCGTATTGCGGTACGTGTGGTGTTACCTGTATCTATCGTAGTGGCGATGGTGGCGTTAATTGGACAGTGGATCGCATGAGTCAAATGGCGCAGGTTTGGGTGGCGTATGCCACACCCGAACAACAATGGCATGTGGCTGTCGCATTTCAGCAGGGCATGACTGTACTGGATGCAATTCAGCAGAGTGGACTTGTGACAGCAACGACTTTACCTGAACCGTTGATGCTGGGTATTTTTGGTGTACGGGTTGAGCCGCAGCATGTATTACAAGCAGGTGATAGGGTTGAGATTTATCGTGCTTTGACCATTAACCCGAAAGATATTCGTCGTAAACGTGCCGCAAAGAACCCAGTAGGGCGTTATGCCAAAAGCAATCGCTTGAGACAATTGCAATGATTTAAAAAACCCCTCAGATGAATTTCAGTGAGGGGTTTCTTTTTATTCTAAAGCGGCTATAGTGGTGGCGCGTTGAGAATCGCTTCTTTCGATCCTGGTAGGCCTGGTTGAGATTCTGGAATCGTTTCCAATCCTTCAACTTTTTCTACAATACCATTTTGATTGAAAAAGATTTTCAAATGCTGACCATGCGCGGCAGGGATCTTGGCTTTTTTAGCATAAGTTCCTGGGATATAGTTGTAAATGTAGTCCCAACGTAATGGATTCATCGGGTCGGCGATGGTAGGACTGCCCAGCAAAAAGCGGACTTGTTGATGACTCATACCGACTTGGACTTTAGACGCTTGAGCTTGGGTTAAAGGTGTACCCTGTGGAATATCGACTTTATAAACGCCCAAGGTCGAACAGCCTGCGAGCAGTGAAGTGACCAATAACGTCAACATGATTTTTTGCATTTTGCTACACTATCCCAAATTAATTATGATGCATTTGATCTTGATCCAGTGTTAGATCATACTGCATCTTAACTTTGTTGCATATTCCAACTTTAATTTTGTTGAGAGACCTTTTTTCATGCCTATTTCAAATCAAGAATTACGCAAAGCTGGACTTAAAGTTACCCTTCCACGAATTAAAATCTTAGAATTATTAGAAAATTCAAAACAACATCATTTAAGTGCAGAAGATATCTATAAAACTTTACTCGATCAGGGTGAAGATGTGGGTTTAGCAACTGTGTATCGTGTGTTAACACAGTTTGAAGCTGCAGGCATTATTGAGCGTCATAATTTTGAGAACAATCATTCTGTGTTTGAAATTATGCAGGAAGATCACCACGACCACTTGGTTTGCTTGAACTGTAGCAAAGTGGTTGAATTTATTAACGATACCATTGAAAAAGAACAGCATGATGTAGCTGAAAAATTTGGTTTTGAGCTCACAGGGCACTCGCTGAATTTATATGGTTATTGTGATGCGCCAGAATGTCGTGAAGCCTTACGCAAGAAATAATTTGCTGTAAGCATAAAAAATAGGCTTCCGTATGGAAGCCTATTTTGTTTGTGTTTAAGCGTTGTTGTGATGTTATTGCCCATCGAAGGTAATATTCGAAGTTGCATGTAACAAGCGCTCGCCACCTTCTTCTGCAAGTTTGATTTGTAGACGCAAATCGTTTGGCGAGTCGGCGTGTTTAAGTGCATCTTTGTAGCTAATTTGTTTGGCTTTATAAAGATCGTATAACGCTTGGTCAAAGGTTTGCATACCCAACTCACGTGAACGCTTCATCAGGTCTTTAATTTCGTGCACATCACCTTTACGGATTAAATCTGCAATCAGTGGTGAGTTAATTAAAATTTCAATCGCAGCACGACGTGAGTTGCCATCAATGGTTGGAATTAACTGCTGTGCCACAATTGCTTTCAGGTTTAGCGACAAATCCATGAACAACTGGTTATGACGGTCTGCTTCAAAGAAGTGAATAATACGGTCAATTGCTTGGTTAGCGTTGTTGGCGTGTAGGGTGGCAAATACCAAGTGACCTGTTTCGGCAAAGGCAATTGCATAATCCATGGTTTCGCGGGAACGAATCTCACCAATCAGAATTACATCAGGCGCTTGACGCAAGGTATTTTTTAATGCGATTTCAAAGGAGTCGGTATCAATCCCGACTTCACGCTGGGTAATAATACAGCCTGCATGTTCATGCACAAATTCAATCGGGTCTTCAATGGTAATGATATGACCTTTGGAATTTTGGTTGCGGTAACCAATAATAGACGCTAAAGAGGTCGATTTACCTGTACCTGTCGCACCTACAAAAATGATGATGCCACGTTTGGTCATCGCCAAATCTTTGAGAATAGGTGGCAGTTTCAAGTCATCCATGGTCGGGATTTTGGTTTCAATCCGACGGAGTACCATGCCCGGCTCATCACGTTGTTGGAATGCGCTGACACGGAAACGTGCTGTTTTTTCACGGTTGGTAATCGCAAAGTTACATTCACGGGTTTCGGCAAATTCCTTGCGCTGTTTTTCACTCATAATTGAGTTAAGCAGCTGACCGACAATTTCACCTGTAAGTTTACTTTTGGCTACAGGCACAATTTGTCCATGAATTTTCATGGAAGGTTCAACATCGGCTGTAATAAACAAGTCAGACGCTTTTTGCTGAATCATTAAGTTCAGTAAATCATTAAAGTCCATCGCGTATCTCGAATTTTAAACTTATAAGAATGATTCAGGCTGTTTTGCAACCGTACGAGCCGTTTGTGGGCTAATCACACCGCGCGATACCAAGTTTTTCAAACTCTGGTCAAGGGTGGTCATACCGTAGTTGGCACCAGTCTGAATTGCCGAGTACATTTGAGCTACTTTGTTTTCACGAATCAGGTTACGCACTGCAGGAATACCAATCATGATTTCATGCGCAGCTACACGACCACCACCATTTTTCTTGAGCAGGGATTGTGAAATGACGGCTTGTAAAGATTCAGACAACATGGCACGTACCATGTCTTTTTCTTCGGCAGGGAATACGTCAATCACACGGTCAATGGTTTTTGCTGCAGAGGTGGTGTGTAGCGTACCAAATACCAAGTGACCCGTTTCAGCAGCAGTCAGTGCCAAACGAATGGTTTCTAAGTCACGCATCTCACCCACTAGAATAATGTCAGGGTCTTCACGCAGTGCCGAACGTAATGCTTCGTTAAAGCCATGCGTATCACGGTTTACTTCTCGTTGGTTAACCAAACATTTTTTAGATTGGTGTACAAATTCGATTGGGTCTTCGACGGTCAGAATATGGTCGTAGCGATTGTCATTAATAAAGTCAATCATCGCGGCAAGTGTGGTTGATTTACCTGAACCCGTTGGGCCTGTCACCAATACCAAACCACGTGGATATTCACAAATATCTTTAAAGATTTGTCCCATGCCTAAATCTTCAAGGGTCAAAACTTTAGAAGGAATGGTACGGAATACTGCACCTGCACCACGGTTTTGGTTAAATGCGTTCACACGGAAACGAGCCACGCCTGGGACTTCAAAAGAAAAGTCCGTTTCTAGATTTTCTTCATAATCACGACGTTGTTTATCATTCATAATGTCGTACACTAATTTGTGTACTTCTTTATGTTCTAATGCTGGTAAGTTAATTCGACGAATTTCACCATCCACACGAATCAGTGGTGGCATGCCCGCAGATAAGTGTAAATCCGAAGCGCCGTTTTTAGCGGAGAACGCCAATAATTCTGTAATATCCATGAAAGTCCCCGAGATCAATTAAATCTTAATTATTTTGATAGAATAATACGGCTTTCCATCAGCTTAACCAACTGTTAGTTGCTGGACAAGGTAAAAAAAGATGAATGAAATGAGAAATGCATCAATGAATAATCTGCAGCTTATGCGCACTCAGGTTTTGCAACAAATTCAACAGGCATGCCAGTTGGCACAGCGCGAGCCAAATACGGTGCAATTGTTGGCAGTGTCTAAGACTCATCCGAGTGAAGCCTTGCGTGAAATGTATGCGACAGGGCAGCGCGCTTTTGGCGAAAATTATTTGCAAGAAGCTTTGGATAAAATGCAGGCCCTGAGTGATTTAGAAATTGAATGGCACTTTATTGGGCATGTGCAGCGCAATAAAACCAAACATTTGGCAGAAAAATTTGCATGGGTGCATGGGGTAGATCGTTTGATTATTGCCGAGCGTTTATCGAATCAGCGCGATGCTCAACAAGTGCCCCTGAATATTTGTTTACAAGTAAATATTGATGCGCAAGACACGAAGGATGGTTGTCAGCCGAGCGAAGTTGCAGAATTAGTCCGACAGATCAGCCAATTACCGCATTTAAAACTACGCGGTTTGATGGTGATTCCTGCACCTGATCATCCTCAAGCTTTTCAAGATGCCAAACAATTGTTTGATGCAGTGAAAGCACAACATGCACAACCTGAAGATTGGGATACTTTGAGTATGGGGATGTCGGGCGATTTAAATGCCGCAATTGCAGCAGGTTCAACTATGGTACGGATTGGTACAGCATTGTTTGGCGCACGTGACTATTCCAAGGCTTAATTGCTAGATGAACAAAGAATCTGCCAAGATTTTGCAAACATTATCTTGTACGTTTTGGCTGACATGAAATGCGGAATTTTGCGGCTAGTGCTGAAGGTTGGATTTTCTTAATATGAACTTATCGGGAATCAGGGAGTTTCCTAAATAAGAAGAATAAGAAATAGAACAACACGGAAGTGCTTGGTACGACAGGAGTTATACCAAAAACTGAATCTAGAAAGCCTCGACAGGATGTCGAGGCTTTTTTAGTTATGTATACTGTAAAGCTGTCAAAGTTTTGGCTTGTGTAGATTATTTTTAATAACCTTCACTATTTTTAGAAAGCGCCACTTCCGTCCAGTAAATAGGTGAAGTAGACATTCAAGATTTATTTTCTATCCAGATTCGAATACGGGCAATCAGTAAAAATAGCAAAAAACAGAACTGAAAGAAGCCTGTGAAAATGATGGTCCAACCGTTATTTCCAGGTGTTTTTCTTGCATCCAACTCAATGACTAAAGTGCAGACGGTGAGAATGATTTCAAAAATTAAAACCGCTTTAAAAACCCAAGGTTTAGGGAAACGTATTAACCATGTGAGAAAAATAATACTTAAACTGGGCAATACAGCAAAGAGAATAATCGTTTTTATATCCATAAAATTAAGTACTTAAAGTGTGGGTGATTTTAAAATATATTCAATACAACTTCATGGAAGCCTAAAATCTGAAATCTCACAGTCATCTCAATAATTCTTCAATCGACAAATAATCTTCAGATTTTAGGCAGTATTGGCTTTAACCAACCACATTGACTTCACTTGCCCCTGCACCCACTGGTTTGACTTGAATTTGCACAGGAATTCGTTCGTGCATTTCCTGAATATGCGAAATCAGCACCACTTTACGTCCCTGACTTTGCAGATGGTCTAAGGCATTCATCACCATGTGCAAGGAAGTCGGGTCGAGAGTGCCAAAGCCTTCATCAATAAATAGCGATTCCAGTTTCATTGAGCCAGATGCCATATTGGCAATTGCCAGTGCCAAAGCTAAAGAAACCAAAAAGGTTTCGCCACCCGATAAAGACAGAACAGGGCGAATTTCACTGTTCATATCTAAATCAATAATCGCCAACCCCAAACTGTCAGGAATACGATGCAACTGATAACGCGAACTCAGTGGCAGCAATTGCTGATTGGCGTATTCCACCAAAATATCCAAGTGATGTTCTTGAGCAATTTTCTTAAATTTCGTACCTTCTTTATGCCCAATTAAATCGTAAATACGTCCCCAGCGGTATTCTTCAGCTTTGATACTTTCAATTTGAGTTTGATAGGTAGCAAAAATCCCTTGATTGGTGCTATTCAGGCGTAGCTGTGCCTCAATCTCATTATAGTTTTGCTGTTGTTTGGCTTTCTCTGTTTGCAGCGCTGCCAGTTGCGTGGTGACCTCGTCAAAACTCAGTTGTGGCTGTTGCTTTAAGTGTTTTTGATATTGCTCTTCCAATGTTTGCCAAGCCGTTTTAGCACTCTCCAAACTGTTTTGTTGTTGCTGCAGCATGTTGCGTATTTGCTGATGTTCGGCATAAGAAATCTGTAAACATTTATCAATGATGCTGGCTTGAAAATGCGTGTGTGTCGCTTGCCACGTTGCAATGTGTTGCTGACATTCAGTGTGTTGCTGCATGCGCTGTTGAATTCTACTATCCAAACCATGTTTTTGCAGTTGTAAGTCTTTTAACATCTGTTCTGCTTGATTAAGTACAGTTCGTTGTGTGCTAAGTGCAAGATTGAGTTGCTGTTGTTGCTGATCTAAAGCCTGCTGCCATTCTTGATAGGTCTGATATTCACATCCCGCATGAGTTCTTGTAAGCTGCTTAATTTGATCACGCAGCTCACTTCCTGCAGTTTTAATCTGCTGCAGTTGTAGGGTTTTCTCTGCATGTTGCTGTTGTAAAAATAGCAACTTTTCTTGCACTTGCTGCTGTTGTTGAGTCAGTTGTTCAATCGTTTTGCTCAGTTGAACTTGCTGCTGCTGCAAGTGATGACGTTGCTCTAACTGTTGTAAGGCATTTTGATAGTATTCAATCGGTTGATTGAGCCAAGCGTGTCTTTGTTCTGCATCTAAAAGCGACAAAATAGGCTGTAAACGCTGAGCGAGGTCTTGGCGTTGTTGAATAGCATATTTGAGTTGTTCTGCCTGCTGTGCAGCATTGCGCCATTGTTTCAGGGTATCGTTTGCTTGTTGAATACTCTGCTGCAAGTGTTGAGTGGATTGATGTGTTGTTGCCCAATGTTGCTGTACGTGTTCAATTTGCTTTGCAACAGGCAGCGCTGCATCCAAATCTAAAGATAAGGATGTTGCAAGCTGTTGCACCAATGTCTGTTGTTGTTCAAGTTGCTGTTGCAGTTCAAGACTGCGTTGTTGTTGTTGATGATAAGTTGCATCGTATTGACTGCGAGCACGCTCCAATTGTTGTAGCTGTTTTTGCGCATGCTCAAATTCAGTTTTGGCCTGCTGCAATTGCTGATCCTGCAATTGGTTTAAAGCGTCACTGAGTAAATTTTCATGCTGAATAAACGGATGTTCATGGCTGCCGCAGACCATACAGGCTTCATTCGGTTTTAATTGGGCACGTAAATCCTGCACACTTTGATGCTGCAATAAACGCTGCTGTTCAAAGATCTGCTGTAATTGTTGCAAGGCTTGTTCAGTAATTTGCACTTGCTGCTGTTGGGTTTGAATTTGAGTCTGTGTCTGCTGTTGCAGACTTAAAGTTTCTTGCTGACGCTGTTGTAACTGCTCAAATAGGGTGGTCTGTTGTTGCCATTGTTCAAGTGCCTGTTGCAAGCGCTCTAAAACATGCACACTCTTTAAAGCATGTTGTAATTGCTGTTGCTCTGCCGTGAGTTGCTGCTCAAGTTGTTCAGGATGTTGATATTGTTTTTCCCAAACCAACAGTTGTTGCTGTGTATGTTGTTGTTGCTCAATTAAAGTATCTAATGCAGATTGGAACAGCGTAGGGTTTTGCTGACGTAGCTGCTGTTCAAGCTGCAAATAATCTTGCAGACGTTGCAACGTAAGGGCTAAATTATCATCAAAATTTGCCCATGCCGCAGTCTGTTTGAATTGCTGTTGTAAATGTTGCTGTTGTTGTTGCTCGGTTGCAAGTTGAGTCGTCAGTTGCTTCAAATTATTTTGCACAGGCTGAATTTGCTGCTCTGCAAATAATTTTTGTGCAGCATCCAAAGCGGTATATTGTTGAAGTTTGCTAGAAATTTCATGTTGTAACTGTGCCGCAATTTCAAGTTGTGGTTTCAATTGTTCAACATGCTGCTGCCATGCCTGAAGGTCTTTTTCCGCTTGCTGTTGCTGACTAATCGCTTGCTGTTGTGCGTATTCCGCTTGTTGCAAGTTTGGTTCAAATTTCAAAAGCTGCTGATTCAGATTTTTTAGCTCGGTATCTGCTTGCTGACGCAAGACAAATTGCTCGCGGATGGTTTGAAATTCATCTAAATGTTTGAGCAATTGTTTTTGAGAGGCGAGTTTAAGATCGGCATCGACTTGAACATCATATATTTCTTTTTTAGCTTGGGTGCTGGCATAGAGTTCATGGCAATCTTTGTGCCATTTCACATCATTTTCATACAGTTTTTCGGTTTGGGTCAGCAAAGCTAATTGTTGACTTAGGTCATGTTGTTGGGTTTCTAAGTCTTTTAGTGCTTCATCGCTGAGGAGCACCACATGCCCCATGACATTTTCAAGATCTGTTCGCTTTTGTTTAATTTCACTAAATTTAACGGCTGCACGTTTACTGACTTCGGTAAAAATTTGCGAATTGGTTAAATATTCAAGTAAATCTGCCCGTTCATGGTCTTTGGCTTTTAAAAATGCCCCAACTTCCGATTGTGCCAATAATACTGCGCGTGTGAATTGCTCAAAACTAAGGCCAATCAACTGCTCTACAATTGGCGTAGCTTCAGAAATTCTTTGATTTAAAACCCGTTGCTCATCTAGGCAGGTAATGGCACGTTCAACTTTTAAGTTTCCATCCACTTTGTTATGTGCACGGCGAATTTGCCAACGTGCCGAATAGCGTTTTTGATCAAGCGCGATAAATTCAAGTTCTGCAAAGCCAGAAGTCGTACCACGACGTAAAATATGTTTAGAATCTTTTAAGGAAATTTCTTTGCCTGCGGTATCGGTCAGGCTGCCTGTTGCACCTCTCAAACGTGGAATTTCGTCATAAAGTGCCAAACACATGGCATCCAGCAAAGTTGATTTGCCTGCACCAGTTTTGCCCGTAATTGCAATTAAACCTGCCTGTGCCAGTGGCTCATCTTCAAAATTGATGACATGCGTGCCTGCCAAAGATGCCAAATTATTTAAACTTAAACGTAAAATTTTCATGGCAAATCCTTAAACTTTATTCTGATCAAGTTCTTGTTGGGCTTCGGCCAAAAGCTGTAAAAAATCTTGGCTCACTTTGGGATCAGGTTGATAGCCCATTTTTTCCCATAAATCTAAAAATAATTTTTCAGGCGTTGGCGGTTCTAAATCAATTTTTGATTGTTGCAAGTTCGAGTTTTCACTATTTTGAAAGCGTCGTGCAATACGCAGTAAACGATAGCGGTTGGCAGGTAGTGCGTGTTCAATTTGTTGACGCAAATCAATGGGTGGTGGCGCATCGCTGATATATTCAATTTCTAAAAAATGCCGTGCGCAGACTTCTGCAATTTCATCTTTTGGCAATTGATGAAGTTCAGTAATTAATTCAGAAAGTTCGCAGCGAATCCGAAGCAGCTCTACCGTGCGTGGAATAATCAAGCTTTCATATTGGAAACGCTGTGCATCTGCCTGCAACGGGTCAATTCTGACCTCAAGAACTTGGTGTTTATAATTCAGCTCGCTAAATGATAAGGGAATGGGTGAACCGCTATAGCGGATATGCGGCTGTCCGACCTGTTGCGGTTTGTGTAAGTGTCCGAGTGCGACATAGTCAATCACTTCATCAAACAGCGCAGTCGATAAGGCTTCTTCATTCCCCACTACAATGGGGCGTTCTGAGTCGGAAGTTTCGCCACCTTGCATGTGTGCATGTGACATTAAAATCAGGGCTTGATTTGGCTGTTTACGAGCTTTGGCTTCTGCAATCAGTTGTTGATGTAAGTAAGCAACCGCAGATTGATTGTCACTGCTATGTTCATTTAAACCTGTAATTTCTGCACTGCGTAAATAGGGCAGGGTCAGACACCATGCCACAATATTTTGCGCAGCGTCATAAATAGGCACTAGGAGTTTATCTAAATCTAATTTTTGCTCGGCTGTTTTACCAATCACGCCCACAGCTTTGGCGTTGAAGCGGTCTAAAAAGGGTTCAACTTGCTCAATGCGATACCCAGAGTCATGATTGCCTGCAATCATTAAGGTTTGCATGTGTGGAGCAAGCACATGCGCATCGGTAAGGAATTGATAGAGTTGTTTCTGAGCGCTCGAAGCAGGATTGACCACATCAAAAATATCGCCTGCTATGAGCAGGGCATTCGGCTGTTTGCTTTTAATTTGAGTTAAGAGCCAATTTAAAAATTCAGTATGTTCATATTCACGTTCATGGTGATGGAAAAATTGCCCCAAATGCCAATCAGACGTATGTAAAAAATGAACAGCCATGCGTGTTCCAATCTTGATGTTGAATTATGGGATAACTTAACATAACTGAGCGCAACACTGCGGCAAAAAACCAGTTTTCTGCTTTTAAAGCGACAATTTGGGTCGCAGAGATTTTAAAGAGAAGGGAAAGTAAAATCTGTCGTGATCTGTATAGAAAAATATAGAGAGTTAAAATACTGATGTTAGAAAGGCTAAAAAAAGACCTTAAAAAATAAAGACCGACGATTCGAGTGATGATGAAATCGTCGGTCAAAGAAAAACTTGCGATACAGTAAAGCTTTGGCTGCTGTTCAAAGCATGACTGTATGCGATTTATTGCTTTAGTCAGGTCACCGAAAATATTGTGGATGCCATACACATTAACGGTTGTTGTGACCTTGTAGCCTATATAACGTCAGGCTTTTGTATTCGGTTGACAATTTCATGAAAAAAAAATCAATTTTTTTTATACTAGGCTGAATCTTTTGTCTGAGTCATCTTTATGGTATCGCTAAGCCGTTATTTTATCTGGTTTTTCTTGTATTGCTTTGTGATGACCTGTATTTGTGGCGTATTGGCTGCATTATTACCTGCGGGTGTAGGCGGGATTTTAACTGCGGTGCCTTATTTGGTTGCCATGATTTTAGTGCTGTATAAGTTTTTAAAACAACAACGCCGTGCGCCGAATGACAAGGAACGCAAGACATTTACTTTAGGATTTAGCCTGATTTTTTGGGGCTATAACTTGGCGTTTTTATTATTAGGTTTGGCGATATTTTCTCGCCAAAACCCAAGCATTTGGCAAGATTTTTTACAGTATTTGCAACAGCCACAATTTATGAGTGTGGTGGTGATCATGTTCTTGTTGATCGCAATTCCATTGTATCTGCTGACCTATTGGTTTTATGGTAAACAGGCACAGCGTATGGCAGTTAAAATGTTTGGTTGATAAAAGAAGTTGTTAATATCTGATTTTCTTCAAATATACATGATCAGTTATGTGATGATGATTTGCTCAGACTTGAACATTCAGTCTAAATCACGTATAGCTAAAACTATATTTTTCATCATGCTGAGATTGGAAGATGCATAAACCTTTGGTACTGGTAACAGGGGCAAGTGGTTTTATTGGTTCACAATTGTTGCCATTTTTATTGCAACAGGATTATCGGGTGGTGGGGCTAACCCGACAGCCCAATCGAGTATCCAAACATCCACAATTACGCTGGATTCAGCAGTTAGATGAACTCGACACCGACCAAATTGATTATGTGATTAATTTGGCGGGAGAAAGTATTGGGCAGGGCAGATGGACAACAGAACGCAAACAAAAATTGCTCGATAGTCGAGTTCAGACCACACTGTACTTATATCAATATCTTGAAAAGCGCCGTATTTTCCCCAAGTGTATTATTTCAGGCTCGGCAGTGGGGTATTACGGAATTGACCCGCAGGAACAATGGTCAGCAGTATGTACCGAACACAGTGCAGCACAAGATATTTTTATGTCGCAACTGTGTCAGCAATGGGAACAAGCTGCTTTAAGCTTTAGCCAGCAAAATACTAAAATTATGCGCTTGGGCGTGGTGTTTGGGCGCGGTGGTGGCATTTTACCGCAAATGTTATTACCAATTCGTTTAAATGCCGTCGGGCGGATTGGGCATGGACGGCAGCCTGTTGCATGGGTGCATATACAAGATGTTTTACAGGTCATTCACTGGTTAATGACGCAACCTGTAGACGCCAAAATTTTGAATGTGGTTGCACCTGAAAAAACCAGTCAGCAAGACTTTGCCGAAACCGCAGCTCGGCTTTTAAAACGTCGTCCATTTTTGGTGTTACCTGCTTTTGTCTTGCGTTGGTTATTGGGCGAGCAATCGCAATTGGTGCTGAATGGGCAATATGTTAAACCACAAGCGTTAGAACAAGCAGGCTATTGCTTTCAATATCCAAAACTTGAACAGGCGCTAGCGGCTTGTCTGGGTGCATCATCCTCTACTTAAACAGAGGATGCTGCTGAGTGTTATGCACAGATTGAGGTGGGCTGTAACTGCTTTGGATCATAAGCGGCAGGATCAACAATCGTTTCTTGCCCAAGCATGAGCTGTCTTAATAACTGCGCTGAAGCAGTGCCCATACATAAGCCATTACGGAAGTGTCCGAAATTCATCCATACATTATTTAGGCTTGGCACTTTGCCGATATACGGCACACCTGTAGGCGAGCCTGGACGTAAACCAGCCCATTGTTTCACAATGGGGAACTGTGCCAATTCAGGCACCATTTCAAAACAAGCCGTTAAAATATCTTGTTGGGTTTGCGGGTTTGGTGTGGTGTCAAAACCAACGTGACGCATACTGGAACCGCATAGCACATGCCCATCTTGACGTGGAATCAAGTACATCACCTTGTTCATGCACATGCTTGGCAACCATTGTGCAGGGGTTTTAAATAACACAATTTGCCCTTGTACAGGCTGTACAGGAATCTCTAAACCCAGTTGTGCCGCCCACTGCTGTGACCATGCACCTGTCGCAAGCACGATATGATCTGCACGATGCAAGCGACCATCGGCAGATTGAATGGCTTGAATACGATCTTCAGTGATCTGAAATTGCTGAATTGGGCAGTGTTCAAAAAATCGCACGCGCGGATGTTGTTTCAAATATTGCGTGAGCGATTGTAATAAACGCGGATTGCGCACATTGGCAAGTTGTGAGAAATACAGGGCTTGTTTAAATTTGGGATGGATATGCGGGTTAATTTGTTCGAGTTGTTCCCGATTCAGATATTCAGCTTGCTGCATCGGTTCATGATGACGTTCGGCATAATTTAAACCAATCTCAAAATCATCTTCATCAAAAATCAACATGCCTGTTTCATGGATTTCAAAATCAATGCCTGTAATAGGTTTGAGTTTTTCATTCCATGCTTGGTACTGCGGTTTGGCAAATTGGGCTAAGTCATTGACCGCTTGAGGATAACGCCATGGATACATGGGAGAAAGAATTCCACCACCTGCCCATGATGCCGCTTGTGCTGCTTGTTGTTGATCAAAAATACTGATAGAGCAGCCCTGCTCTACCAGTTCGAGTGCAGACAACAAACCGCTGATGCCTGCACCAATGATTGCGATGTGCATGAAAGTCGCCTGTTTATGTCATATCTTTAAGTTTGAGTGCTGCTTCTTCGGCAAAATATGTCCAAATACCATCTGCACCTGCACGGCGGCAACTCATTAGCGATTCAATAATCACACTGTCCGACAACCAGCCATTTTGAATCGCGGCAGCAAGCATGGCGTATTCACCACTCACTTGATAGACAAAGGTTGGCACACCAAAGTTATCTTTCACTTCACGTACAATGTCTAAATAAGGCATGCCTGGTTTTACAATCACCATGTCTGCACCTTCTTGAATATCCAGTGCAATTTCATGCAAGGCTTCGGCACGGTTGCCAATATCCATTTGATAATTGTATTTGTTGCCGCCTTTTAGGTTGCTGGCAGAACCGACTGCATCACGGAAAGGACCGTAAAAGCTAGAGGCATATTTGGCTGAATAAGCCATGATAGAGGTATAGATATGCCCGTTGCTTTCCAACGCCTGACGAATCGCACCAATACGGCCATCCATCATGTCACTTGGCGCAACCACATCTGCACCCGCTTCGGCATGGCTTAAAGCCTGTTTAATTAGACATTCAACCGTTTCATCATTCAGGACATAGCCTGTGTCATCAATAATGCCATCTTGACCATGAGTGGTGTACGGGTCGAGTGCGCCATCGGTAATAAGTACCATCTCTGGCAATTCTTTTTTCAGCAGGCGTAGTGTGTTTTGCACCAAGCCATCTTCACGCCATGCTGCTTCTGCGGTCAGGCTTTTATCTTCTTGTGGCGTGACTGGAAACAATGCCAGTTTAGACACGCCCAGCTGCATTAAACGCTCGGCTTTTTTCAGTAATAAGTCGGCAGATAAGCGCTGGATATTCGGCATACTTGGAATATCTTGGGTTTGATTCTGACCTGGTAAAACAAATACAGGGTAAATCAGGTGATCAGTCGTTAGATGCGTTTCACGCACCATGGCGCGTAATTGATCATTTTTACGAATACGACGCATACGAGTGGCAGGAAATGCAGGACGATTGAACGTATAGGTCATAAAAATCTCACTGATCAGTATTAAACTAGACGACTATTGTAGCCCCTTAAATTTCATTTGGGCATACATTGGCTGTTTTTATTGTTGGTAAATTGAGTTGTTTGGACTTTTGGGCACGTTATGAGTAATGCAGAGAAAAATTGGACTGGGAATATACATTTAGGCGCGAAAGTCGATATTGATGTCGTGCTAAGACAATTGGTCAATGCATTTAATGGATCGCCATTTTTTCAACACAATGGCATGAGCATGCGTGTGGTAGATGGTCAAATTGAAGCCTATATTGAGATGCAACCGTATATGGTGGGCAACGTGGCTTTCCAAATTTTACATGGTGGTGTTGCTGCAACCATTTTGGACAGTGTGGGCGGTATTGTGGCGATGGGAGAGCTGTATAAAAAGACAGAACCTGAAACCTTGCCCGATACCATTAAAAAAGTCACTCGTTTGGCTACCGTAGATATGCGAGTAGATTATTTAGCACCGGGACGCGGCAAGTATTTTATTGCCCGTGCGGAAACTTTGCGTTTAGGGCGTAAAGGCTGCACCATGCGCATGACGATGGTCAATGATGAAGATAAACCAATTGCAACGGCAATTGCGTCTTATGCCTATTAAAATCTAAGGTAGGGCGCGAACAATTGTGTTTTGCATAATTGGATGACTGTTTATTTTTGATTAGTTTATTGTTTTAAACATATAAGGAGTTGAGTGATCATCTCCTTTTTTTGTGTGCATGAAGAGTTTTTTGAATTGTGACAGTTTGTAGCGACTTAAGTTTTCTTTAAGTTTAGATTTCTATCTTGAGCATTGAGTTATTTTCTATCCAATGTGATGCACATGATCAAATTTAATTTTGATGCTCAATCATCCAGTCAAACGCATTTTCTGGATGCGAATTTTCATCAGCAAAAAATAAAAAACAATTCAACGGGTATGCATCTGTAGCGCAGCCGTATAAACCACAAACGAACCCAAAACAGTTGAACCTAGAACAGCCACATTTAGATATATTACACAGCTATGCCTCGGTGATTCAAGCACACACAACAGCACAACATTTAAATGTGATAACTGTGACCCAAGATGCTAGCAAACAACGCTTGGCATTAGAGCATTTTATTCGAGATAAATACCAAAAAGTCCATCAGGCATCCATAAATACTTTTTCAGATACCTTGTTTGCAGGCTATGTAAACCACGACATGCAAGTGGTGATTGGCATGCAACCATTGGGCGCAAACCAAGCCTTTTTGGAACAGTATTTAGGTGCACCCATTGAAACCATTTTAACCCAATTGAGCCAAGTGCCTGTAACGCGCGCGCAGATTGTTGAAATTGGCAACTTGGCAGCGCAAGACATGAGCAAAGCCAAATTGATGGTGGCTTTTTTGGTCTTTCACTTATCGCAGAACAATGTGTCGTGGGCAGTTTGCACAGGAACAGCAGCAGTGCGCTATGTGTTACAGCAAATGGGTTTGCATTTTCAGGTACTAGAAAAAGCCAACCCCGAAGCCTTGGGCGATGCACAGCATCAATGGGGCAGTTATTACCAACAGAAGCCTTATGTACTGGCGATTGACGTTGCAGCAGCGTTGGCGGTCACGCAACAGCAATATTGTTTTTATGCCTAAGGTCATGCAGAAAGGCGGAAATTGAAAGATGAATGAGTTATTTGAAAACCTGAATCACTATGCCCAAACAGACCCTGAGCGTGAAGCAATTGTGACGGCACAAACCACACTGAGTTATGCTACATTACAGCAACGGGTTGAGTTGCTCAGTGCAGAATTGGCAACTTATCAAGTACAGCGTTTGGCGTTGTGGGGTGTGAATCAGGCCGATTGGATTGTGGTCGATTTAGCCGCACGTAAAGCTGCAATGACAGTCATTCCTGTGCCTTTATTTTTTACTGCTGCACAAGTGCAACATTTACTGCAAGACAGCCAAGCGGAGTTGCTGTGTATTTTGACGGATACTGCACAAAGCGATACTCCGTCCAATGTTAACTCGGCTATTGGAAATACTGCTATTCCAGAAGCTTTGTTGGAGATGATTGATGCAGTTCAGGCACAGGTTTTGCCACCATCAGATTTATATCAAGGGCAGTTGTTTCGTCTAAGCGTTGAAACAGCACAACCGCATTTATCCCCAAATTCTGCTGAGCAGCCTACAAAAATTACTTATACCTCGGGCAGTACAGGTACACCCAAAAGTGTGTGTTTGGCAGAAGCCACCATCAATTCAATTACGTACTCTTTAAGTCAGGCATTGCAAAGCAGCCAGCTTGGGCGGCATTTGTGTCCAATTCCATTTGCAACATTGCTTGAAAATATCGCAGGCGTGTATGTGCCTTTTCACATGGGGCGTGCAGTGGTGGTGGCTGAAGTCAGTCAGTTCGGTTTGCTGTCCAACCATGAGTTTGATGTTTCACGCTTTGTCGATGCCGTGCAGCAATATCGCATTGAAAGCGTGATTTTATTGCCGCAAATGCTCAAAGCGATTGTGGAATATATCCATCAACACGGCGATTTGGGCTTGCGCACTTTGAAGTTTATTGCCGTGGGTGGTGGCAAGGTGTCTGCAGATTTACTCAAGCAGTGTCAGCAATTCAATTTACCTGTTTATGAAGGTTATGGTCTGTCTGAATGTGCATCGGTCGTGAGTTTAAACCTGCCTGAAGCTCGCAGAATTGGCAGTGTTGGCCGCGTATTACCGCATGTTCAAGTCGAAATTGCTGCCAATCAAGAAGTGGTGGTCAAGGGCAATGCCATGTTGGGATATATGCATGAACTTGGGCGTGAGCAGGATGCGGTATCAGCCGATATTCACACAGGCGATGCAGGTTATTTTGATGAAGATGGCTATTTATATATCACGGGGCGTATCAAGCAAATTATTGTCAGCAGTTTTGGGCGCAATATTTCACCAGAATGGGTTGAATCGAACAGTTTGAGTGAGCCTGAAATTCAACAGATTGCCGTGTTTGGTGAAGCGCAGCCGTCATTATCTGCAGTGATTTATGCCGAGGAACATCGTTCAGATGCGCAATTGGCAGCCGCGATTTATCGTGCCAATACCCGTATGCCTGATTATGCCCAAATTAAACACTGGTGCCGTGCTGAACAACCTTTTTCTTTAAATAATCAGATGTTAACCGATAACGGAAAATTGCGTAGAGCAGTCATTCAGCAACAGTATCAGACAGCTTTGGCACATCCTACAACGTATTTAATGGCTGATCTTGGAGATGTTTCACAGATAGACATCAACCTGTCAGTCATCAATAGAGATAGAGAGAAATCACATGAATATTGCACAACAGCAATTCAAACATTCCCCACAACAAATTAAAGATCGTTTGGTGGAGCACGGTTGGGTTTTACTTAGAAATGAACATTATGATGTGAATGCGTTTAGTGGGCTGATGAGCAATATTTGCCAAAAGCTGACCTATGACCCTGCACGTGAAAATGTGACCCGACAATCGCAAAAAGTAGATGCAGGTACGCAGGCAATGGGACTGCATATAGAAAATGGTTCAACCCCAATGCCGCCTGATATTATTGCTTTTTTTAGTGAAAAAAGTGCTTCGCGTGGTTCGCAGACCACCTTATGTGATGGACATGAGGTATGGAAAAAACTGCCTGATACACTGAAACAGAAATTTGCTGAACCGATGACCATCAGCCGTTACTTACCTAAAGTAATGTGGCAAAAGTATGTGGCAACTGCACTCAATATTGCCGATGCTGCACATGTCGGGCAGCGGGAACTCGCTCATTTTATTGCGATGATTCCTAGACAACGGATTCGCCCTGCGCATGATGAAGGCGTACAGTACGATTTAAGCATGCCGATGATTCGCCATGACAATTTAAAAGCTGTGCCTGCCTTTGCCAACACCTTGTTGGGGCCTTCTTATAATTACGAAAAGCCGCGTTTTTACTTTGCCGATGGCAGCGAAATCCAAGCGGAATTATTGGAAGAGTTGGCAGAGCGATGCGAGCGTGAAACCTCAGAAATTGACTGGCAAGATGGTGATGTGGTGCTCATTGATAACAAGCGCTTTATGCATGGCAGAGGTGAAATATTGGTGCCATTAGAAGATCGTAAACTCTATATTTGTATGGGCTTGGGACTGAATCCTGCATTTTTATAATTGAGTTGTATCGAATATCTTAAAATTGAGAGTATCTTTTATGTCAAATTTAACTGCGGTGATTTTCGGGGCAACAGGCGGGATTGGTCATGCGATTGCGCATCATTTTGCTGAAAAAGGCTTAAACTTAATTTTGGTTGGGCGTAAGCAAGACACCTTGCAACAACTAGAGCAAAGTCTGGCGCAGCAGTATCCTCAGTTGCAATTACACAGTCTGCGTTGTGATTTAATTGATGCCAGCAGTCGTCATGATTTTATTCAGGCACTTGCCGCATTAAAACAGCCGATTCATTACTATATTAACAATGCAGGCATGAATGATTTTCGTCTGTTTGCGCAGCAATCACAGGATACCATTGAGCAAATGATGTTGGTCAATGTGGCTTATCCGCTGCAACTGATTCAGGATGTGATTCCATATATGTCGGACAGTCAGCCGAGTCAGATCATCAATATTGGCTCGACTTTTGGCAGCATCGGCTACCCTGGCTATGTGAGTTATTGCGCCAGTAAGTTTGCCTTGCGTGGTGCAACTGAAGCATTGGCGCGAGAGTATGGTCAGACTGCCATTCGTTTTAGATATTTCTCCCCACGCGCGACCAATACCAGTATGAACAATCCCGATGTGATAGAAATGAATATCAAAATGGGTACAAAAGTGGATGCACCTGAATTTGTGGCACAAGAGCTGTATCAATTTTTACAAACAGACCGTCAATCCTATCAGGTCGGGTATCCTGAAAAAGTCTTTGTCAAACTGAATCAGTTGATGCCTAGCCGAGTCGCGGCTGCCATTCAAAAAGATTTAGACACCATTTATGAATATGCAGATCAAAGCAAAGCGACTGATTCCTGATTTTTAAGTTTCCGCCTCATAAATGATATTTTTTTCGATATCGCCATAAGGTGGTTCGGCTAATGCCCAAGGCTTGTGCCACCAATTGAGTTTGCCCCTGATATTTTTCCAGTAAATCCTGCAGTGTGTCTTTATCTACTTTATTGTTGGTTTTGATGGGCAGCTCAATAGGTTGTGGCGTTGGGGTAGCTGTGGCGAGTTTCAAACTAGCATGCACAATTTCATCGGGTAAATCGTGTTGATCAATTTCCGTTTTACCTGCGGACATGGTCAATGCATACAGCAAGGTATTCTTTAATTCACGTACGTTGCCTGGCCAGTCGTAATTGATTAATACCTTCAGTGCTTGCTCGGTTAAATGTGGCGTGACCTGAAACTGGGCTTGCTGCTGCAAAATAAATGCGGCAATTTTGGGAATATCTTGCTTGCGTTCACGTAACGGCGGCACAAAAATTGGAATCACCCGTAAACGATAAAGTAAATCTTGGCGGAATCTGCCTAAACGTGCTTCTTCACGTAAAGCGCGATGGGTTGCGGTAATAATTCTAACATTCGATTTAATCGCTTTTTCACCGCCTAAAGGGGTGAATTCGCCCGTTTCTAATACTCGCAATAATTTGGCTTGCAGTTCCAGTGGAATTTCTGCAATTTCATCTAAAAATAAAGTACCGCCTGCCGCACGTTCAAACACACCTTTATGCTCACGAATTGCCCCTGTAAATGCACCTTTCACATGCCCAAACAATTCACTTTCTAAAATATTGGCATTTAAAGCAGCACAGTTAATCGCAATAAAGACTTGTGCATGCCGTTGGCTGCGTGCATGTATTGCTTGCGCCACCAACTCTTTACCACTACCAGATTCACCACGTACCAAAACAGGAAATTCAGTAATCGCCACCCGTTCAATAATGGAATACATATGCTGCATTTGTGGCGAATCACTGTGGAAAAACTCCGCCAAACTATTTTGTGCTTGGGTAAATGGAGTGAGTGTTTGTGATGACACTGTTGCAACGCTAGGCTGAAGAAAGAATAAACGTCCTGTGAAATCGGCTGTATGGACACGAATATTTAAGCTGTGGTAGTGCCATGCCTTAGCACTATTCGGGAGTTGCAGCAGACCTGTCTGTGGTTGTGATGCTGATTGTGATTGTAGTTTTAATTTCAATAATTGATTTTTTAATGTTTTACCCGTAGCTGCAGAAACAGAAGCATCTTGTGCATATTCATAAATCCATGTTTGAGCAATGTCGTCATAAACATAGAGCAAACTGTCTGGACAAAGTTGTTGTAAATGAAACAAAAAGCTTTCAAGACTGGCTTGTTGTTCAAAGTCATGTATCGCATTCATGATGTTTCATCTTTTGTTTCATTATTGATTCAATTGAAACACAAAATCCAACAGATGTGAAACATGGAGGATGATCTAAATTAAATAATATTTCTTAATATATTGTATTTTATTAATATATTTAAAAGAGATTAAGTTGGCACTATATTTGCAAAATTAAGAATAACAAAATATAAAACTCAGTATCTATCTCATGATCTTTCATCAATTTTTTGAAGCTGACAGCTCGACCTATACTTACTTATTGGCATCTGAACAAACCCGTGAAGCGGTGCTGATTGACCCTGTAATTTCAGAGGTTGAGCAATATGCTGCTTTTCTAGAACAGCATGATTTGCAATTGGTGTATAGCTTAGATACGCACGTACACGCTGACCATATTACTGCTGCCAACGAACTCAGAACACGTTTTGGTTGTAAAACTGTATTACATCGTAATTCAGGTGTGGTGTGTGGCGATATTTTCATTACCGATGGCAGCGCCATTCGTGTGGGTGAATTATTGATTGAAGCACGTTATACCCCGGGTCATACCAACGCCTGTACCAGCTATGTGGTCAATGGCATGGTATTCACTGGCGATGCGTTGTTAATTGATGGTTGTGGTCGTACTGACTTTCAGGAAGGCAACCCAGCGACTTTATATGACAGCATTCATCTACAAATTTTTAGCTTACCTGATGACACTTTGGTGTACCCAGGGCATGACTACAAAGGGCGTGTGTCTTCTACCGTTGGGCAGGAAAAACGCAATAACTCGCGTTTAGGACAAGGGCGCACCAAAGCGGAATTTATTACCCTCATGCAGAATTTAAAACTGCCTTATCCAAAACATATTGATGTGGCTTTGCCTGCCAATAAAGTTTGCGGCAAGTAATGCTTGCACAGCACAACACAGTGATGGAATAGGGGAAAATACGCATGTGGATGTTAATCCTAGAAGGCTTGGCGATTGGTACTTTGCTGGGTTTGACAGGGGCAGGGGGCGGTATTCTTGCCGTTCCTGCTCTTATGGCAAGCCAAGGCTGGACTGTGGCGCAGGCTGCACCCGTGGGTTTATTGGCAGTCACTTTGGCGGCTTTGGTTGGCACAGTTGAAGGCTTGTTCAAACGTATTGTACGTTATCGTGCTGCATTGTGGATTGCCCTAATCAGTATTCCATCTGCGCGTTATGGGGTGCATTTGGCAGGTATTGTCCCGCCCATTTGGTTAACACTGGCGTTCAGTCTGGTCATGTTTATTGTGGCGTATCGTATTTTCTTTAATAAAGTCAACGACCAAATTAATCCACCGTGTAAGGTAAACCAAAACACAGGACGCTTAATTTGGAATGTTAAAACGGCGTCTTTGCTTGGTGGTGTTGGTGTAATTGCAGGCTTGCTGACGGGTTTGTTGGGTGTGGGCGGTGGTTTTATTATTGTGCCGTTATTGCGTAAATTTACCGATTTGGATATGCGCAGTATCGTCGCAACCTCTTTGATGATTATTTTCCTGATTGGTGGCGTGAGTATTTCAGCACACGTTTTAGATGGCTTTCAGTACCCAATGGCAGTCACCATCACCTTTGTTCTGGCGTGTATTGTCGGGATGTTACTTGGACGTACTTTGGTACATCGCATGAATAGCAATACTGTACAAAAGGTATTTGCTACGACAGTTATTGGTGTTGCGTTCTACCTCATTTATACAGCGATTATGGCTTAAGTCTAATATTTGGATACTATGTTTTTACTTTGAACTGCAGTATTGTGAATAGGTAACGTATTGTTAAGTGTAAGAAAAAGCACTAGACCTAGACCAAATTAAAGATTAGCTTAGTTGTATAAGATGACAAGGAGCCAAGAATGAAAAAACATTTATTTTGTGTGGGTGTCGAGTTCCGTAAAGCATCCGATGAAACAGGCTCTTATGCGTATTTGACCGCATATTTAGGCGCAGATGACTTACATGAAGCGATTGATCGCGTTCAGAAACAACTGGAGCAAGAAGGCAATAAAGTATTATTTGTGCGTGGTTGCTGGGTTGTCGATGCCGATTGTGATGATGGTTTCTGCCCAACCGAAGAAAGTAATGCTGCCTCTAAAGCAGACCTGCTGTTCAGTGATGAAATCTATTATGGCAAATTGCAGCAATGGTCTATCAACAATGGCTATGAATACTGAGTAATACGCCAATAGGTTCAGTTTACTGACCTGTGAATATTTAAAAAACCGCGTTTGAATGATTCAAGCGCGGTTTTTTTATTCTTCATCAACCAAATGAACAAGTACATATTTTTCAAACCAGATCGGAAACTCTCTTTTAAAATCTGGATTAATGATCAATGTATCTCCGTTAGTCACTTCACAGATATAAGAAGCCATATTCTTGGTCGCATTACTTGAGTTATCAAATAAATACGCTCGGTCAGATACTTCAATCGCATCAATCAACATGTGCATAGTGCGGAAATAGCGTTCACGGATTTTAATTTCTTCGACTGGATGACCACCATTTTTCACACGTTGTTTAACTCGGTCCACATTAATATCAGGGTCCTCAGTCGTCACAAAGTATAAATAGGTACGATAGCCTTGCGTTTTAGCATCTCGCAAAAACTCGATTTTACTCTCATGAGACATTACGGTTTCAAATGTAAATCCAACCTTAAGCGTAAGTAACTCTTTACGGATGACATCAAGAATTCGGGCTGCGAGGTAGGAATCAATCGTGTTCCCGCTTAAGTCGATTAAGCTTCCATCAATCACAGGATCTACTGAGAGGAGAGGACTTTTGCTTAGAGTACCATCTGCATTTTTTAGTGGTCGACTTGCTTGAGTAAGATAATCAACCAATATGTTTGCATTAATGCGTATATCAAATTGACTTAGATCAAGAATGGGTGTGGCTTTAAGATCGCGCTCAAGGTTGTCAGCATTCAAAAACAATTTAGATAAACGGCTATCTAAACCATTAATCATCGTACTTTTGCCCGATCCATTTGGACCCGCAAACATTCTGATTCGAGGTGTTTTTGGCAACATAAATTATTCTGCAGTAGCCTCTATGTTACGTTTTCTAATTTTAAAGGTTCTGCGACCATTAAACTGGCGGGCTAGATCAGGGTTCCGACCAGATAACTGTTTGATTAAAACTGGTTTGCCATTCGGGGTTTTGCTGACTAAGGCATCATTTTCCACATAAAGTACTCGATCACTGTGAGCTACTGCAATGAAGCGTTCACGCAAAACGTCAGCTGCAGCTGTAGCGATTTCACTTTCATTGGTTCGGTTTCTAGTTGACATATCTAAAACCTCTAGGTGATTAAGTTTCATGGTTAGCGCGTCAATTCTTGGATTAAGAATAAATTGCTCTATTTAATCAATATATGCGTATTTTGATTAAATTCCAAGAACAGTATGAAGCTAGTAAGTATTATATTTTTGCATTTCTGATGCTATCAGAATACCACATCAACCGTTTTTTAGCATTGTGTCGCATGTAACTTGAAATGCAGATATTTTATTGCTTTTGATATTGAGCTAAAACATCAGTTTCCAGCGCTGAAAACTTTAGAGCCTACTTAAAAGGACGTCCTTCGCCTTGTTCTTCATAAGTCACACCATCTCGAATGTGGTACAAGCGTTTAAAGGTAGGGATGATTTTATCGTCATGTGTGACTACAATAATTGCAGTTTGAAATTTTTCTGCCATTTCGTGTAATAAGCGAATCACGGTCATCGCACGTACACTATCCAATGGTGCAGTGGGTTCATCGGCTAAAATCACAGGCGGTTGATTAATCAAGCCACGTGCAATGGCGACACGCTGTTGTTCACCACCAGACAATTGCCCAGGCATGGCATGTACCCGATGCTGCACATCGAGCGCTGTTAAAATTTCCAATGCGCGGGCGCGGGCAATGTCATTGGCTACGCCTGCTAACATCGGCAGCAGCGCTACATTATCCAAAACATTTAAAAAAGGAATTAAGTACGGGGTTTGGAACATAAAACCAATTTTATCGCGGCGTAAGGCACTTAAGTCTTTGACTAACCAACGTTGATCAAAAATCACCTCATCGCCCAAAGTCATGCGTCCTTCGGTAGGATCAATCACGGCACCTAAACATTTGAGCAAGGTGCTTTTACCCGAACCTGAGGGGCCAATCAGCCCAACCACTTCACCGGGTGCAACCTGCATTTTGACATCTTTTAAGGCATAAAAGGCATTGTCACCTTGTCCAAAACGCTTTTTTAAACCTTCAATTAAAATGCCGTGTGTCATGTTATCCCCCAATTGCTTCGGCAGGGTCAATGCGCAGTGCCATCCGAATTGCAACCAAACTGGCTAACATGCAAATCAGCATCACCGCAATAAATCCAAAAATAGAATCTTGCGGAACCAATAAGACATATTTCGGGAAATATGGTGCGGCAAAGGTTGAACTGATTTTACCAACAGCAAACCCAATTAATCCAAGCGCGAGTGCTTGTTGCAAGATCATCCAAGCGATTGTGCGATTGCGTGTGCCAATTAATTTTAAGACCGCAATTTCACGAATTTTGTCCATAGTCAGGGTATAAATAATAAATGCCACAATCGCGGCGCTGACCAAGGCCAAAATCACCAAAAACATGGCAATTTGTTTGGCGGATGTGGCAATCATTTTGCTGATTAAAATGTGTTCCATCTGCGGGCGGGTATAGACTGTTAGTTGTTGCCAACGCTGAATATGTGCTGCTGTTTCTTCAGCTGAAGCACCTGCATTTAAACGGACTAAAATAGCATTCACATAACGGTTGCTACTTTGTGCATTGAGTACGCTTTCAAGCAAGTCAGGATAAGCAGGGCGATTATAAATCGGGTTTTCTGCAATTCGTCTACGGTCTTGTAAAATGGCAGCATTGTCCTTTTGGAATTGCGCCTGTTGTGCATCTTTCAGCGGAATAAAAATCATCGGGTCACCACCCGAAGACACCATGCGTCGGGTTAAACCCACCACGGTAAAGGTGTTACGACGGATTTTAATACGATCACCCAACTTTAATCCCGTACTCATGTCGGCTACGGCTTCATAGTGCCCGCGGGTCAATTGACGTCCTGCCAATAAATGTGGCGGCCACCCCAAGTTATTCCAAGCATGTTCACCTGTTTGAATCCCGACCACCATCGAGCGAATATCTTTATCTTGATGATGCACTTGCATGGTTAAATAAGTAATATTTGAAGCATGCGCCACCCCGGGCATATTCATCACGCTGCGATATAAATCATCACGCACACTTGAAGGTTCTGCATAAGGGCCAAGTGTATCTTGCTGCACTACCCATAGGTCAGCACCACTGTTATTCAGCAGGGCTTTGGCATCATCTACCATGCCGCGATACACGCCAGCCATAATTAAGGTCACACCAATCAGCAAGCCGAGTCCAAAGCCAGTAAATACAAATTTACCCCATGAATGGAAAATATCACGACCTGCCAGACTAATCATTTAGCTGCTCCTGCAAGTTGCTTGACAACCCGTAAACGGTTTTTGGCATGTAGGGGTTTTTCACTATACAGCACCACTTGATCATTTTCGGATAAGCCTGCGAGCACTTGCACATCGCCCGCTAAATTTGAACGTCCCAATTGAACTTCAACAAATTGTGGTTTTTCTGCTGCAACTTTCCACACCCCCACTTGGTTATCGATACGGTGAACTGCCGCATTGGGAATGGTTAAACTGCGTGCCAATGGTGCGAGGCTGATGGTGACTTCTGCTAACTCACCCAAAGGCGGAAGAGGCGTTGGTGGTTGATTAAAAACCACTTTAGCTAAAATTTCTTCGGTAATGGCATCGGCACGAGGTTCTACCCATAACACATGACCTGCCAAAGCATTATTTTGCCGTGAACGTAAATGAATTTGAGCAGGTAAACCTGCAGCTAAACCAATCGCACTGGATTGATCGAAACGGGCATTCATCCAAATGGAGTTAGGATCGACAATTTCTAGTACGGTTTGACCTGCTACCACCGTTGAACCCGGTTCTGCATAACGTGCAGTGACGACACCTGCAGCTGTGGCCACTAAATTTAAATTATCACGCTGTGCTTGTAAGGTATTCAGGTCTGCACGTGCTTTATTGAGTTCTTGTTGCATCGCGCTGAGTGCCGCCGTTGCCAAATCGAGCTCTTGTTGTTTAATGGCTAAAGATTCTTGGCTGGTGGCATTGATTTTGGCCAGTTGTTGATAACGCTTGACTTGTTGCTGCGCAAAATTTTGACGGATTTGAGTGTCTTGTTGCTGAGCGGTAATTTTTTGGATTATCGCACGTTGAGCCAATAAACGATCTTCCAAATCGACAGGATCCATTTCGCCTAACAGTTGTTCTGCTTGTACGTTATCGCCAATATCTACTTTTAAGTTTTTTAAGCGACCTGCTGCAGTTGGGCCAATTTTATAATTATAACGCGCTTCAACGGTTGCTACGCCAAACAGGCTAGGTTGAATGGATTGATATTTGACTTGCGTGAGGGTGACGTTGACAGGGGCAAATGGGCCTGTGCGTAAGACTACGTAAATTAACAATAAAACCAAAGCTACAATGACCACAATCACGGAAATCGTTCGCTTGCCTAAGGGAAATACCTGCATGTGTACTCCGCATAATTTTTTATCAATTAAGGATAATATAATCTATTTTGTTGTTGTGCGGGGGAGTTATTCGGTTTGGGGAGTGAAAGCGAAAAATGTTTGGAGATGAATAAACCGTCCAATAAAAAGGCTCAAATCCTAAAAGTGGATTTGAACCTGTATTGTGCAAAAGTGAGCAATCCTGATCATTTTTCGTGAAGTTTTACCTCAATTTGATAGTCGTCTTGGGTCACTTTAATTTTATGGTCTTTATATTTGCGTTTGCTTGGCGAGAGTGCAGAGCTAGTCACTGCCTTATGGAACTCACTATCTGACATGAAAAAATAATAAGCCTTATAGCCCAATAAAATCTTATCAATTTTTTTATCTTTTTTTCTCAGCAGTACGGATGAGTCCATTTAAATAATCTAAGCTGATGTTCTCTGACATTCCCAAACCCTCAAAAATAAAGTTGAATTATCACATGAGGAAGAAGCAAGTCATATTACAGATTGATGACAGTTGCATTTAGAGTGTGTTTACTCGTGGTAAACGATGCTCAAAAGTTGTGGGTCAAATTGACCCAATTTTGCCCCAATTTATTCAAATTTGGGTCAATTTGTTCTGGATAGCATTGGACGCTAAACCCATAAAAAAAGCCCTTAAACATTGAGTTTAAAGGCTTTTTTAGTCATATTTAGTTATGTAACTTCATATGAATTTAAGAATTTGGTGGGGTGGCGACAATTGAATTGAAGTTGTAAGATATTGTTTATTATAATTAAATTAATATTAGAATTAATTGCCATACAAAATACCATACAATTGCTATTTTGTTTTCTCCTTCAAAGACTGTACTTGCCTAAATATTTCTTCATCCAATAAGGTTAAATATTTATCATTTTTGTCTTTATTAGGCTTATTCTGTTTGGTGTAGATTGGAAAAAATATTAATATACTTAGAAGTAAGAACGTAATAGTTGTAATTATCCATCCAAGATTAAGTGTATTTTTTAGTACAATCGATACAATAAGTGAAATTGCTACTGATCCAGAAATTAAAGCTATCAATAAAGATTCATGATCTATGGGTTTTAAGTGACTAAGATTTTTAATAGCTATTTGTTTTGCTTGCTCATAGATGGCTTGATCTGATAAAAAATTATCATATCTGAGGGATTCTTTATTAACTTTTTTTCTGGAATCTAAAGCCTTTTGTTTCAACTTTATTAATTCATCATCTGTAACTGTTTCAACCCCAAGATATGAACATAATAAATCTGTAACTTCAGGATTATCAATTTTAACCACTATACTCATCCCATCTTTAAAAATAAGATTAATATTAACTAAGTAGTCAACTTTTTCAGTGTATTCTGAGTTTTCAATCTTTTTTGTATTTTTAGTTCCAGTGACTCCACCTATTATTGCACCAGTAGGACCTAGTAGGACTCCTCCTATAACTGCTCGCTTTACTAAATTTCCAGTAGAAGCCGTAGTGGTAGAGTTTGCTTCAGTGGTGACTATAGTTTTTGAAGTAGATAAATCCTCTACAACTTCTATTTGTTTAATATTATCTAATCTTGCAATAGGTTTTGGGAAACCATTTACGTCATGAATTTGATATAAGCAAAAAGGACCTTCAGTTAAAAATAATTTAGCAATTTTAGCTTTTTTCTTTACCCCTTCGCTCCAAATATCAACTATATACATAATATTCCCGCTATTTTTTTTAAGTACATTGACCGAGATCATAATTCTTGATAAAAAAAAGAGCAACCATATCGGCTGCTCTTTAAATTTGCGCATTAACTATAACGATTTTTCTTTTTTAACTCCCACCATTCAATCAATTCACTGTGATCAAAATACACGGCGGATTGTCTGGTAAAGCCTTCTTTAATTGGTCGTGGAAAACTTGGATCATCCTTAACCATCTTATTTAATTTATCACGTT
The DNA here is from genome assembly GCF_013418545.1 of Acinetobacter sp. YH12136. Taxonomy (NCBI): domain Bacteria; kingdom Pseudomonadati; phylum Pseudomonadota; class Gammaproteobacteria; order Moraxellales; family Moraxellaceae; genus Acinetobacter; species Acinetobacter sp. YH12136. Next base: position 66,694 of record NZ_VPBV01000009.1, on the reverse strand, counting down.
GTACTGATAAAAAATGACAAACTTCATTCATTGTTAAGCGTAACTTCTGCATCTTTATATTTCCCCCTCAATTCACGTTAAATCGCTATATTTGCCCCAAGTCAATGTCATACCATCAAACCATAATCTCTCGCTAAATCACGCTTATAACGAGCTGTAGTAGATGCTGTATAACCCATATGCAACGCACCTTGCTTCTGTGTCGCTAAGAATCGAATATACTTAGCAGGTAACTCTATTTCTGACACAGGTTCGGGTAGATTCAGTTTGCTATGGGAATCCTCAACTAAATGCTTAACTAACTCTTCATTCCAACAATAACCATAGTGTAGTTCGCTATCTCTTAACTGCTGATTAAATAAACGTACTTCACATCTAATCATACGATCAGCATACTCTCTCAACTCAGTTGTAAGCGTTGTCTGTTGCTTGTTATGAGAGCGAATTTCTTGACCTTTAAAATAGTAAAGCAATGTAGTCCGCTTACTACCTTTGCCAAAATAAATACCATTCTTTTCGACTTGTCTATCACGCCGTGGATAAGTTCCATGCTCTTTAATTGAAGTTAAATATTGTTGAGCTTTTTCCTTATTACCAAACAATAATGCCTTATTTATGTCGATTCGATAAATGCGAAACAATCCCAACTTAATATTCTCAATCTCGGTATCAGTTGGAGTAATTGCATTGAATATCTGACTGAGTCTATTCACAGTATCGAGGGCTAACTGAATCAAGTCAGTTGTACCTGTAACATTTTGACCATTCAACCACTTAAACAAATTACCGTGAATTAATATCTCATTTTTGTTAATTGCTTTAATTTGAATATGATCGTTATAAGAACCACATACCCATTGCTTGCTATAAGATTCTTGTAATGGTTGAAATTCACCATCAAACTTGGTCAGGGGAATAACCATATCTTGAGATAATTCTAGTGGATTATTTGTTATTTGTACTTTTAGTTTTAAGTAATCAATAGCAAATAGATTTTTAGCTTCCAACACCTCTTTATTGTTAACCTCTTGATTTAAAACATTATTCAATACCATATATTTTCCTCATATAAAATTTAGAACGCAAAAAACCCTCAAACATCAATAGTCTATTTTTAAACTAGATGTAGAGAGTCAGGACTTTAAGTTTTACTGCACCTTAATAAGGTTAGATTGGATACGATAGTTATGATTTGTACAATCGTTCCGTTATGTTGTGTTAACATAACACATTAACTTTTAATAATACGATATATTCAACTCGGAATGCAATAATTTTTATTGCTATTTGATTGTTTTTTGATCATTTAATTCTATTGTTAAAACCTTATCAAATGAGAAAAGTATCCACAAAAATACTATTTCATAGTTTCTTGGGGTGGGAGGGGAGTTTGTTTAACTTTGCAGTATTGTTAGATGGAGTGCTTAACAATCTAGACACTCCCTGTTTGTTCAAGTTTTATAATATTAAAATATCCTATGCGCTTTTAAATTGTAGCACTGTATTATCTGCCAATCGCTCTAAATGATCAGCATACCATTGCATCATAATTTTGCGCTCTTCATAGTGAGTAGCTTTATCATAAGCAGCTTTTACGCCTTTTTTACTGTGTGCTAAACACGCTTCCACAACTTGTGACTTGTCGCTGAATTGGTTATTGAGAATTGTACTCGCAATGTGACGAAACCCATGAGGATTTTGTATTTCACCATAGCCTATTCTTCTGAGTGCCATAATAAAAACTGTATTTGATTTTGTTTTATTTTTATTGCTTCGACTAGGCATCAGAAAAGATGAATGAGCGTTTAATTGTTGTAATTCTTTCAATAACTCAATCGCCTGTTTTGGCAAAGGGACTTTATGTTCTTTTTTAGTCTTCATTCTCGTTGCAGGAATTAACCATGTACCTTTATCTAAGTCAAACTCTTTCCATCTAGCTTCACGTAGCTCAGTTGGTCTACAAAATAACATTGTTAGTAATTTAAGCGCAATGCGTGTGTCAGTGGTTGGATAGAGGTTAATTGCTCTTAATAACGATGGTAAAGCATCTTCATCAACATGCTTCATGCTATTGCTTTCATGCTTCTTTAAGTATTTATGTAGGTTTGCAATAGGATTAGATTCTATTTTACCCATCACTTCCGCATAGTCATATATTTCTCTAATCAATGCTCTAACACGTTGCCCCATCTCAATAATAGGTTCGCCTGTACGAGGATTGAGCTTGTTCTGAATATCTTGAAATAATGAATGCCATTCCTGTTTGGTGATTTTTCGATAATCACGCTTGCCCATGATGGGGAATACATGGTTATTCAGTGCGCCAATGTTTCTTGTTTTGGTTGCAGCTGTCCATGTTTTCGTTGTGTAGTAATCCTCTGCAAGCTGTTGTAGAGTGCATGACGTTTGCTCTATTTCAGCTTGTCTTTCTTCGGCTTTCTGTAATACTGGGTCGATCCCTTGAGAAAGTAGCTTTCTTGCTTCATCTGCTTTTTGTCGTGCCCATTTTCCACCTACTTCAGGATAAGGACCGAGCCCTAGCCATGACCATTTACCTGTACTTGGTTTTTTATATCTTAATTCCCAACGCTTATTACCCTTAGTAGTAACAACAAAATGTAAATTTTCGCCATCATTAATTCGATACTCTTTAGATTCAGATTCCAATGCACTGAGCACGGTATCTCTCATTGGGAGTTTCTTAACATCAGCTTTTTTCATGAGTTTCTTGTATGGTGGATTTTTTCTAACTCACAATATACACGCTACCATACACAGCAGCAAGCTATAAGAAACTTCATATAACGGCATAAATAGGCATAAAAAAAGCCTAAACCATTATGATTTAAGCTTTTCTTACTCATATAGCGTTATGTAAAGATATATGAATTTAAGAATTTGGTGGAGGTGGCGGGAGTTGAACCCGCGTCCGCCAACACTACACTCGAGAATACTACATGCTTAGATATCGTCTATTGTTTTAACACTCTAAGACCCGACGAACAGGGTTCAAAGTGCGATCCTCTAAGTTTGGTATAAAGTCCCGAGGCTCAACTTTATACGGACTTGTGTGCGTGCGCTTCAGTCGGGTTCACTGACCACAAGTATTCAGTGAAGCGGACAAGCGGCCCTTAGGCAGCTAGAGCGTAAGATTCGTCGTTTGCGACTATTTTAATGCAAATTTGATTTACGAGAGAAAATGCGCTCTCGGCATGCATCTATGAGCTTCATCATCAGCGTCGAAGCCAATAACACCCCCATATCACAACGCAATCATAGCATAGCTGGCAAAAATTACGATGTATTTTCTGCACAATTACACATTTCAATGCGCTTAATTACATAATTGCGCTAATATTTTATTTTTCAAGCCAAACACAATAAAAAATATGAGTTATTTATTAGCACTCGATCAAGGCACGACTTCCAGTCGCGCTATTATTTTCAATGAACACGGACAAGTTCAGGCTACAGCACAACGTGAAACCCACATTCAGACGCCACATTCAGGCTGGGTAGAGCAAGATGCCCAAGAAATCTGGTCAAATCAAATTGCAGTGGTGCAACAGGCTTTGGCTACAGCAGGAATTTTAGCCAAAGATATTCGTGCAATTGGCGTGACCAACCAACGTGAAACGACTGTAGTGTGGGATAAACGCACGGGAAAACCACTGGCCCCTGCAATTATCTGGCAAGATCGACGTGCTGCAGACTGGTGTCATCAGTTGATTCAAAATAACCAGATGCAATTGATTCAGGAAAAAACAGGTCTGCGTATCGATCCGTATTTTAGTGCAGGCAAACTGGTGTGGTTGCTTGAGCATGTCGATGGGTTAAAAGCATTGGCACAACAGGGGCACGTGGCTTTTGGCACCATCGACAGTTGGTTAATCTGGAATTTGACCCAAGGCGCAGAGCATGTCATTGAAGCGAGTAATGCCTCAAGAACCATGTTGATGAACTTACATCATCAAACTTGGGATGAAGACTTACTGGAACTGTTTCAAATTCCAGCATCAGTTTTACCTAAAATTATTGCATCAGACAGTTATGTTGCAGACACCGCAACTGGCTTATTGGGTGATAATATTCCAATCACAGGTATTTTGGGTGATCAGCAAGCAGCTTTATTTGGACAATCTTGTTTTGAGGTAGGTACAGCAAAAAATACCTACGGTACAGGCTGTTTTATGTTGTTCAATACAGGCAATCAGGTGCAGTTTAGCCAAAATAAGTTACTCACCACTCTGGCATGGCAATGTCAAAATGAAACCCATTTTGCCCTAGAAGGCAGTGTCTTTATGGCAGGGGCAGTGGTGCAATGGCTGCGGGATGGTTTAGGGATTATTCAAAAAAGTAGCGATGTAGAACAACTCGCCAATAGTGTAACTTCTAGCGATGGTGTTGTGTTAGTCCCTGCATTTACAGGGCTTGGTGCGCCACATTGGGACAGTGAAGCGCGAGCGCTTTTATGTGGAATGTCACGTGGCACCAACAAGGCGCATATTGCCCGTGCTGCCTTAGAATCCATTGCATTTCAAGTATCGGATGTACTCACTGCCATGCAGTCGGACTTAGATCATCCACTAAAAGAACTTCGGGTCGATGGTGGTGCCAGTCAAAATGATATGTTGATGCAATTCCAAGCCGATATTTTAAATGTACCTGTGTTGCGTCCTAAAATGCTGGAATCTACCGCTTGGGGTGCTGCTGCTATGGCTGGTTTAAGAGCAGGCGTATTTTCTGACCTATCTGAAATTTCGGCATCTTGGCAATTAGATCGAGTGTTTGAACCTCAAATGAAAGAGGCAGAACGGGCTGAGCATTTACTGCGTTGGCAACAGGCCTTAAAACGTGCCAAGTCAGATTTATAATTTGAACAGCAATTAAGTTTAGATATTTAGATAAATCCTTAAACAACAAACCCCATGCGCATAACGTATGGGGTTTTTTTGATTTTTTACGGTCTAGGGTGATGGCTTTTTGTGTTTAAGCCTTACATCGCTTCACGTTGCGCTTCATCTTCCAAATAGCTTTCTAAAGAATCATCTAACGCATATAACCATGGCGTGTGATGTGGCTTGGCCATTTTTCCAGTCATCACTGAGCGATAGACTTTATCTCTAAAGCCCATAATATTTTCTTTTTTATGCTTTTTCCATTGCATGAAAATATCATGTACTGCATCAATATTGAATGATGGATAGTCCGTCTGCGCAATCAGGCGTTTGATGTAATCCCCTTGAAAACGTGCAGATTGTTCATCGCTCATTAAGCGTTGTTCTTTTTCATGCAAGGTTTGGGTATGGCTTTGCATTTCCTCTATGCTTGGCAACGCAATTTTGCCCAAAATCACATCGCGGACAAACCATGCCTGCGCATCGAACATATTGAAGGTGTACCATTGATCTTGCATACCCAAATAGAACAAACGTGGATTCTTTTCCCAAACCACACCTTGATATAAACCTAGTGGATAAAGGCAGTTATGCGTTCTGAGGCGCAAGCCATCTTCAATAAACGGGAAGTGGTGTAAATAGCCCGTACATAAAATAATGGCATCAATTTTGGCCGATGTTCCATCACCAAAATAAGCAGTATTTTCATCTACACGCAGTAATTGTGGTTTTTCAGACCAGTTTTTGGGCCACTTAAAGCCCATGGCTTTACTGCGATAGCAACTGTAAATTTGTTTGGCGCCGTATTTATAACATTGCGAACCAATGTCTTCGGCAGAGTAGCTGCTGCCCACCAACAGCACTGATTTACCTTTAAATTCCAGTGCATCACGGAAATCATGCGCGTGTAAAATACGACCATGGAATTGATCAAAGCCTTCATAAACAGGGACACGCGGGGTAGAAAAGTGCCCAGAGGCCACCACAACATAATCAAACTGTTCTGAATAATGACGTTGCTGTGCGTAATCTTCGACATCAACCGTAAATTTTTGCGTCGCATCATCATAATGAATATGCTGAACGGCGGTATTAAAGCGGACTAAGTCTTTCACCTGTGCTTTTTCTGCACGACCTTGAATATAATCCCACAACACTGCGCGTGGCGGATAAGACGCGATTGGTTTTTTGAAGTGTTCATCAAAAGTATAATCGGCAAATTCTAGCGCTTCTTTAGGGCCATTTGACCATAAATAACGGTACATACTGCCGTGGACAGGTTCGCCATGTTCATCTATACCTGTGCGCCAAGTATAGTTCCAGAGTCCACCCCAATCATTTTGTTTTTCGAAACATACAATTTCAGGAACTTGTAGACCTTTGGCCTTTGCTGACTGAAACGCTCTTAATTGGGCCATGCCGCTTGGGCCAGCGCCAATAATTGCAATTCGATCCATTGCTATCTCCATTAGTTTTTGAGTTCTTAATTACTTCTCCAATTTTGAGTGACACAATTCAGGATTTTAAATATCCGCATTATAAAAATAAGCAAATACAATCCTAAATTTAGAGATCAAGTAGATCTTGTCAAAATAGGATGTGAATTAAAAAAATAGAAAAAATAAAACACACTAAAGACAGTAAAAATTGCTTAAGCAACTCATCTTTATAAAAAAATGTGTTTTACAAGAAGCATGATCTTATCATAATTTTTGATTAATTTTGGTTTTGCTTAGTTGTAAAAGTGAATTTAAAGTCATTGCTGTTGTTGTTTTGGTTTGATCAATTGGTATATTTTATTGATTTTTATAGAGAAAATAAGATGAAAATTTAAAGCTAATTTTTATCTCATTTTGCCCAATATAAAGGTGATTTTGATGAGATTGTTGCAAAATCTACAATGATATACAGAGGATTGAAAACTGAATCTTAGGCAACATTTTCAGAGAGCCATACCCGAAGTGGACTTCTGAAAAATTAAAAGGATGCTGTGATTGATAGGTGTAATGAAAGTTTAGTTTTTATAAGCCATGAAAGCAGTAGCGTATTTATCAAGCTTTATCTAATGATTGAATGTGCTTTGCGTACATTCAATCATTAAAGTTTGTGGCGACTCAGTAATTAAAGTTTACGCCACACCTTATTTTCATCTTCTAAAGAGACAGTAAAGTTAAATTCGTCGTCTACGGTAACCAAGTAGGAGTTAGGATTAACCAATAAAACTTTTAAAATTGTACCTTGCTCGAATTCAATTGGTGCGCAGTTTTCTTTACGTAGAACAATAGGTTCAAGTAGCTCAATAGCAATGTTTTCTGTTGGAGATTCCATACCGCACCCTAAATGAGTTATTTTTAATCAACTGTATTATATAGTAAATTGATGAATAATCTACACAAAATCGTAAATTTGTGTCGGGTTTAAATATTTTGTACTTGAATTGTTGGTCAAAAAATCGCAATAAATTTGCCCAATACTTCATAATTTGACATTTTAAAAATATAAGAAATTGAAATTTGATGTAATTTCTTAGATGAATGGCAAATGAACAGCGCAGTAAAATATAGCCGATTGATGAAATTTACAGTTTTCAGTATAAAAATAAAATTATTGCTGAAAAAACAGCGTATAAAGTATAAAAGTTAAAGTATCCATTCACGCTTTTTTAAGTGGTGAAGGCACTGGGTTTTACATTCCAAATTAAAAAATAAAGGCTTTTTGTCTGCATGTTTAAGTCATTTTTTCCAAATCCAAAGTGGTTTTTTATTTCATTGCTTGTTTGGTTCGCGATCAATCTGGCTTTATGGTACTCGGGCGGTAGCGCATGGGGTAGTTGGATTGGCTTCCCGCAAGGCTATGCCGAAGCAACATTACCCATCGATGTCAGCCGTTTTTGGTCACCTGCATTTTTATGGTTTTATCTGTGGTTTTTTGTGGCAACGACGCTGTTTGCCATTTTCTGGAAACTTAAAGCAAATCACCCATGGCAGCGCTGGTCGGTATGGGGATCGGCATTCATCCTGTTTAATATTTGGTTTGGGGTACAAGTCAATGTTGTGGTGAATGCCTGGTACAACCCATTTTATGACCTGATTCAAAAAATGCTCAGTAGTGGCGGTGGAGATGTCAATGAACTCTATGCAGGTGTGCTGACCTTTTTATACATCGTCATGGTGGCAGTGACCTTAATGGTTTTGAATTTATTTTTTGTGAGTCACTATGTTTTTCGTTGGCGTACGGCAATGAATAATTATTACACCGCACATTGGGAAAAACTCAGACATATTGAAGGGGCTTCACAGCGTATTCAAGAAGATACCATGCGCTTTGCCAGAACCATGGAAACTTTAGGGGTAAATTTAGTCGAAGCCCTAATGACTTTGTTGGCATTTTTACCTGTGCTGTTTAGTTTGTCTGTGCATGTCAAAGCCCTGCCTATAGTGGGGGAAATTTCGTATGCCTTAGTTTGGGCTGCAGTGGGTTGGGCAGTATTTGGTACAGTGGTGTTAATTGTGGTGGGTGCGAAGTTACCAGGTCTGGAATTTAATAACCAAAAAGTTGAGGCGGCTTATCGTAAAGAATTGGTTTATGGTGAAGATCACGCTGAACGTGCTGATCCGCTGAGTTTAAAAGAACTGTTTAGCAAAGTGCGTTTGAACTATTTCCGTTTATATTTCCACTATGCCTATTTTAACTTGGTACGCATTTGGTACATGCAATTGGACAATATTTATGGTTTATTTGTGTTGTTCCCAAGTATTGCCGCAGGGGCTATTACATTGGGTTTGATGATGCAAATTGCCAACGTATTTGGCAAAGTCCGTGAATCTTTTCAGTATCTGATTGCATCTTGGCCAACCATTATTGAGCTCTTGTCTATCTATAAGCGTTTAAAAGCATTTGAATCGACATTGGATCACTAGTTGTGGTGGCGACATCCATGATTTGTTGTGGATGTCGCGTTCACATGTTCAGAGCCATGATTGCTAAATATAAATAGATCTGAACAGTTGTATAAAAAATAATATGAGTGTTAGTATTCAAAATCATAAAAAACTGTGATGAATTGGATTGTTTTATAAAAATATCAAACGCGATTCAAATAAAGCGATGATTATTTAACTATAAAATCAAGGTGTTAGATTTGTTATTTTCCGCTAATTCATATATTTTCATTCCTATAAAAACAATTGAGAATTGAAACGTGACCTGCAAAAAAATACTTTTGATGGGGGGGGTGGGCAGCCTATTATTTGGTTGTGCAACAGTCGATCAATATAGCCCAAATTCGGTGAAGCATTTTGCATCTGCACAAGAACTGATTGTTCAAAAAAACTTAAATCAGCCCAGTGGTGCCGCTAAAGAATATGTCTATTATTGGGGGCCACAGCGCAAAGATCAGCCTGCTGAATCTATGATTCCACGTAAATATATGGGCAGCTATTGTCAGTCACAACATGGACGCTTAACGCTGGCCTATAAAAGCTCAATGAGTTTAGTCAAAAATGCATGGTCTAAAAAACTACTCAATACTTATCGAGATGTAAAACAGGGGATTGGGGCATACCGCTGTGTAGGTAATCAGGGCGAAAGTTGGATTGTATCGATTGAGCCAGTGGCGGAGCGCCAGTTGGAACAGCGTGGTGAAGCGCGAGTAGTGAGTTTGGTCACTAAAATAATGTCTGAAGATGAAGCACGACGTTTTTACCGCGCGGTTTCTACACCTGCAAAGGCTGCACCTAAAGCAGCTCAAAGTAATCCAAAAACAACAAATGCAACCAAAGTTGCTGAAATGAAAGAAAAACCTGAAGAGAAAAAAGAGCCTGTAGTTGCGCCAGTAAAAACAGCTCCACCACGCGTGGTTGAGACACCACAACAGCAACAGACACGTTTATATGTGGCGGCACGTCGTGATTTAAACAGTGGGCGTAATCAAATTAATGCCTGTAATAATGCGCAACGTGCTTATAACTATGGCAAGTTACAGGGCGCAGAGGGTACGCGTATTTATACAGAATCTGGCATGTTGGTGGCACGTTGTTTAACCAGTGTGTCGAGTTATCGCAGTCGTTTTCCAAACGCAGAAGTGCAAGCCAAGCGCATTTTGCAGAATTTAGCCAAAAATTATAATCATGCAGGGGCTAAGAATATGTTGAGAGGCATGAAATGAGGAGCGCATAATTTCTGATCTGCTCTTCATTTTAAAATTTAAATATTTATCTCTCCCTTGCACCACAGTGCAGTTTATCACTAGTGCTTGTTTTAAAGACCTTTCCAATATTAAAGTTTTGATGGCATTTAATTTGTAATGGAAGCTCCTTCTCCCACTTGGATGAGCAGTACTGCTGCGCAAGGGGGAGGGGTAATTTAAAAGGTAAAACTAAATAAGATCAGGATAAAACTGCTCAAATTCTTTATTTATCGCCTCACCACGTAATAAATAGCCTTTGGGCTGAATATAACTATAAATTTCTCGTGCAGGCTGTTCATGCCAGCCAATATTAAATGCACAAAGTTTTGGGAAAAATTGTAGATGGTTGTAATTCAAATTATTATGAATCCAATAGGCGAGTTGTTGCCAATTGACTTGATCTTTTTCATACAGTGCTAAAAATGATGGAATGACAATACACGCCGTTGCCCCATAACCTTTTGCATCGGGATAGTCCCAAATGTGACTGGCAAAGTTTTTCTCATTACTTGCGCAGTTATGTCCTTTTTCATTTCCGAGTTGGTTCACGCTTGGTGAGCGATAAGCGGAGCGAATCGCAATTCGTCCAAATTTATCTTGGAGTGGTTCGAGCAGTTGTTGGCAGAGTTCTTTGCCTGTGTAGATGGCTTTTTCAGGATGGTCGGGGAAGTTAGGTACTCCATACCAATTGGCGATTTCGCTATACAGAAAGTCACGCATAAAAAAGGACTTGGAGAGTTTGATGCGTCCTAAGTCTTCGAGTTGGGCGATGGAGGATACTTTTTTGATAGTCATATTTATTCTTTTAATCTCTTAATTATGGTTAGGCCTTTATATTGATCAAATTGGAAATAATAAGAGGGTAAGTTAACATTGAAAATGCATTCCGAAATCTGATTTTTGATGTATTGATTTACTGATTTAAATAGTTCTTCTTGAGGATTCTTAATATCTGTCAATAAATTAGAATATTGTTGTTCTAGATCTTGAGTGATAGCTTTAGTACCTAAAATTGCAATTTGACCTTCGGGTAGAAGATGCTTTTCTGCAATTAATTTTCCATTAGGCACTCCAAATTCATTCTCAATAAATTTCGGGCGATATACATATATTTCATTTTTGTTCTTGGATGGGCAGTATATAGTTACTGCAAACTCAGCAATAATATCCTTTTCTCTTATAGCTGTATTGGCTTTTAAATTACTTAGATTTTTTCTAATCCTTTCATATCCTGCATTAATAGAGTGTTCAATAAATTCAGATACTTGTTCTCCTGTATATAATATTTTTTCATTATAGTTTCCAAATAAACTTTCGTCCCAACCTGTTGTGTCAGAATTTACTTCTAAAGGGTTGTTTTTATCACAATGTTTTCGAATGTTATATTCAATAGGATGAAAATCCTTACAAGAAATACGTAATTGTTCTAAATGTTCTCGTATATAAGCTATGCATAATTTAGCTAAATTTACATTTCCAGCGAATCCTATGGCAACCTTTCTAGTGAGATATACAGAATTATAACTGTGAAAGTATTCTCCTACAAAATATGGTTGATAGAGTTTTAAGTCTATACTTTCAACTTTGAAAAAATTGTCGATATATGCCAGATTATTTCCGACAGAAATTCCAGAATCACATAAATAAAATGTACTTTTATAATAATCATCTAAAACTAATTCATAATTTTGATGATTAAGCTCGGGTCTTTCATATTTTTTTCGCCTAGACATATCAGCTAATTCATTCCCATCAGCATCTATAATTTTTCGATCCTGAAATGACCATTGCTCTTTATTTACCTCAGACCAAATTTGCGCATAGTCAATTTTTTCTTTTAGCTTATGTGTGTATCCACAAACAATAATTGTCATACAAAAAACCCCGCATTAAGCGAGGTTTTTATAACATAAAATCAATTAATTATCGAATAAATTATCCAATCAATTTCTTCATTAATTCATTCACTTGAGCAGGGTTGGCTTTACCCTTAGATGCTTTCATCACTTGACCGACTAAACCGTTGAAGGCTTTGTCTTTACCAGACTTATATTCTTCAACCATTTTTTCGTTGGCAGCAAGCACTTCCTTAATAATTGCTTCAATCGCACCTGTATCAGTTTCCTGTTTCAAGCCTTTTTCCGCAATAATTTCGTCTGCAGTTTTGCCTTCATCCCACATAAAGCCGAACACTTGTTTTGCAATCTTACCGCTAATGGTGTTGTCTACAATACGTGCGATCATACCGCCAAGTTTCTCGGCAGATACAGGTGAGTCTGCCAAATCTAAACCTGCTTTGTTTAAAGCACCTGAGAATTCACCCATCACCCAGTTTGCTGCAATTTTACCGTGTGCCGCACCACCTGCTGCAGCAACTACAGCTTCGTAAAATTCTGACATTTCACGAGTCAATGTAAGCACGTGAGCATCGTACTCAGTTACACCAAAGTCCGCCACGAAACGTGCACGACGTGCAGCAGGAAGCTCAGGCATAGTCGCTTTAATGGCTTCAATTTGCGCATCAGGAATAATCACAGGCAACAAGTCTGGATCAGGGAAGTAACGGTAATCGTTGGCTTCTTCCTTCGAACGCATTGAACGCGTTTCCATCTTCACAGGGTCAAACAAACGTGTTTCTTGGTCAATCGTACCATCCCATTCCAAGATTTCCATTTGACGTTCAATTTCAACATTGATTGCCTGTTCAATGAAACGGAATGAGTTCAGGTTTTTAAGTTCACAACGTGTACCGAAGGGTTGACCCGGACGACGTAACGACACGTTACAGTCGGCACGGAATGAACCTTCAGCCATGTTGCCGTCAGAAATACCTAACCAACGAACCAGTGTATGAATCGCTTTAATATAAGCTACGGCTTCTTCAACCGAACGCATATCGGGTTCAGATACGATTTCCAATAAAGGTGTGCCTGCACGGTTGAGGTCAATACCTGACATGCCTTCAAATTGATCATGAATCGACTTACCCGCATCTTCCTCAAGGTGTGCACGGGTTACGCCAATGCGTTTGGTTGTGCCATCTTCAAGTTGGATGTCGATATGACCCAAGCCTACAATCGGGTTATCCATCTGGCTGATCTGGTAGCCTTTTGGAGAATCCGGGTAGAAGTAGTTTTTACGTGCAAATACAGAGGCTTGGTCGATGTAGGCATCAATACCCAAGCCAAAACGGATTGCCAAATCCACCACTTCTTTATTCAACACAGGCAAGACGCCCGGCATAGCTAAATCAACAAGGCTGGCTTGCGTATTTGGGTCTTGACCAAATTCGGTTGATGAGCCCGAGAAAATTTTAGAATTGGTTGCAAGCTGAGTGTGAATCTCAATACCAATTACGACTTCCCAGCCATCAATCAGGTTTGATTTGGGTTTAGCAGTATTCTTCGCCATTATGCGTTCTCCTCAGCAATTGCAGCGCGTTGAGTATGCCAATCGGTCGCTTGTTGATACTGATGTACCACAGATAACAGTTGTGATTCAGACCAGTAATTGCCAATCAATTGTAAACCTACAGGCAAGTGATCTTGGTCAAAACCAACAGGCGCACTAATTGCAGGTAAGCCCGCTAAGTTCACCGCGATGGTGTAAATATCACCCAAATACATTTCAACAGGGTCTAAAGACGCGCCAATTTTGTAGGCAGTTGTTGGTGCAGTTGGTGCTGCAATCACATCGACCTGTTCAAAGGCTTTTAAGAAGTCTTGCTGAATTAAACGACGGACTTTTTGTGCTTTCACGTAGTAAGCATCGTAATAACCCGCAGAAAGGGCATAAGTACCAATCAAGATACGACGTTGCACTTCTGCACCAAAACCTTCAGAACGCGAGCGTTTGTAGAGGTCTAAAATATCTTGAGGATTTTCTGCACGGTAGCCATAACGCACACCATCGTAACGAGAAAGGTTAGATGATGCTTCTGCAGGGGCAATCAGATAGTAAGTTGGCACGTAGCTTTCAGTCATGTTGAGATCAATCTCAACCAATACTGCGCCCAATTCTTCTAATTTTTTTAGTGATTCTTCAACACGTGCTTTCACCGCAGCATCTAAACCAGCCACATTGAAGTATTGTTTCGGAATACCAATGCGTAAGCCTTTGAGCGTTGTTGCATTCAGGTTCGCCACATAATCTTCAACCGCTTTATCCATAGAGGTTGAGTCTTTGGCGTCATGACCAGCCATTACATTCATTAAATATGCGCAGTCTTCTGCAGAGCGTGCCATTGGGCCTGCCTGATCTAAAGATGATGCATAAGCGATGATGCCGTAACGTGAAACACGTCCGTAAGTTGGTTTGAGACCAGTCAAACCACAGAAAGACGCAGGCTGACGGATTGAACCACCTGTATCTGTACCTGTAGCAAATGGTGCAAGGTCAGCCGCCACGACAGCAGCAGAACCACCTGACGAACCACCAGGTACGTGATCTAGCGCCCATGGGTTTTTGGTCGCGCCATAGAACGAACTTTCAGAGGTTGAACCCATTGCGAATTCGTCCATGTTCACTTTACCCAAAGTGACCAAACCTGCATTTTTACCTTGTGCCACCACAGTTGCGTCATAAGGCGAGATAAAATTGTCCAGCATTTTTGAACCCGCAGAGGTTTTAATGCCTTGGGTACAAAAAATATCTTTATGTGCAACAGGAATACCTGTCAGTGCTGTCGCTTGACCCGCCTGACGTAATGCATCGGCTGCATCCGCCTGTGCCAGTGCTACTTCATTGGTCACGGTGACATAAGAGCGCACTTGCGGATCAATTTTGGCAATACGTTTTAAATAATGTTCTGTTAGTTCGCGAGAGGAGAATTTGGCTGCCGCTAAACCCTCAGAGATTTCACGAATCGATAAGCGATGTAAATCTGTCATGAGAAAAATTCTTTTACCTTTTTATGAAGTCAAAATGTAACAGCCGAATAAATTATTCAATCACACGTGGAACAAGGTACAAGCCATCCTGAACTGCAGGGGCAACAGCTTGATATTGCTCACGATGATTCTGTTCGGTTACGACGTCTTCACGTAATGGTTGAGGGTGGTCAAATGGGCTTTTTAAAGGCTCAACGTCATCGGTATTTATGCCTTTTAAGCTTTCCATCATGCCTAAAATTTTATTTAGACTTTGAGCATACTCAGCAGATTGCGTATCATTGAGTTTAAGACGAGCAAGATGGGCAATTGCTGAAACTGTTTGTGCATTTAAATCTGCAGAATGCTGAGCATCCGAGGTAGACATAACATCACCTAAAATCAGTATTAATAAAAAATTTCAAAATATCGTGCGTTATAATAAGCGATTGACTTGTTCAACGCACCACATTTAGTTAAAGTTGCCAACTTGCGTCCACATAAAGTTTAATCGAGAACGACTCCGTGATTCTAAAACGACTAATTGGCTTGTTTTCGCCAGACCTAGCCATTGATTTAGGTACAGCAAATACACTTATTTATGCGCCAGGACGAGGCATTATATTAAATGAACCGACAGTTGTGGCAATTCGTCACAGCGGTTCACAGAAAATTGTTGCCGCAGTCGGTCTTGATGCCAAACAAATGTTGGGTCGTACCCCTGCAAACATTTCTGCAATTCGCCCAATGAAAGATGGTGTTATCGCTGATTTTGAAGTGACTGAAACCATGCTGAACCAATTTATTGGCAAAGTGCATGAAAAACGTTTATTCCCACCTGCACCGCGTGTAGTGGTGTGTGTACCATGCAAATCTACTTTGGTAGAGCGCCGTGCCATTCGTGAAGCCGTGTTTAATGCGGGCGCACGTGATGTACGTTTAATTGAAGAGCCAATGGCAGCAGCAATTGGTGCAGGTATGCCTGTCGAGCAAGCTTGTGGTTCAATGGTGGTAGATGTTGGTGGTGGCACGACAGAAATCGCGATTATTTCATTACAAGGTTGTGTTTATTCAGATTCATTGCGTATTGGTGGCGATGTGTTTGATGAGCAAATCATTAACTACGTGCGCAAGGCACATGGTTGTGTGATTGGTGAAACCACAGCAGAAACTATTAAGAAAGAAGTTGGCATGGCATTGCCAGATGAAGGTGCTAAACCACTGGAAATTGAAGTACGTGGTCGTAACTTGGCAGAAGGTGTGCCACGTGCCATTACTGTAACTTCTGATGAAATTACCCAAGCCATTTCTGATCCGTTACAAAGCATTGTATCGGCAGTAAAATCTGCACTGGAACAAACTCCACCAGAACTTTCTTCCGATATTGCAGAGCGTGGAATTGTGCTCACCGGTGGCGGTGCGTTATTGCGTAACCTAGACAAGCTTTTGGCACAAGAAACTGGCTTGCCTGTGGTAGTCGCTGAAGAACCATTAACTTGCGTTACCCGTGGTGGTGGCAAGGTCTTGGAATTCTTTGATAATCCAAACCACGATATGTTATTTGTTGGCTAATACATAGGATTCGGCGGTGCAAACAAATCTGTTTTCCAGACAACCGCCATCTTTTCGCTCTTTTATAATTGCGGTCATTACTTGCTTGGTCATCCTGTTCTTTAACTGGCGTGTCCCGCATGTAATTCAACCTGCACGTGATGTTTTGTATGCGGCATATAATCCAATTTATGCCCTTGCAAGCTATCCTGTATTGTCGCGAGAATGGCTAAGTCAACAAAGTAAGTCTGAGGCTCAATTGCGTCGTGAAAATACCGCGATGCAGGCAGAGCTATTACAGGCTCAAGTCCGTTTGCAAAAATTGTCTGAACTCTCTGCAGAAAATACCCGCCTGCGTGGTCTACTCGATACGCCTCTAATCATTGATGGACGCATGGAAATTGCTGAAGTAATTGGTACCGATGCCGATCCTTTGCGCCACATTATTGTGATTAACCGTGGTTCACAAAATCAGCTCAAAGTCGGGCAAACCGTTTTGGATGATAAAGGCATTATGGGGCAGATCATTGCGGTGTATCCACACAGTAGCCGTGTCATGTTGCTTTCTGACAAAGAACACTCACTTTCAGTGCGTTTGGAACATACAGGCATGCGAGCCATTGTGTCGGGTACGGGCGATTTAGGGCGTTTGAAAATGGAATATGTACCGACCAGTGCCAATATTCAGGTTGGAGAGAAAGTCTATAGCTCAGGCTTGGGCGAGCATTTCCCTGCAGGATATTTGGTTGGAAGCATTGCCAAAATCAGCCGACATAATTCTGGTGAGTTTGCACAAATTGATGTGATACCTGCAGCACAATTGGCGGGTGGTCATCATGTGGTGGTGCTGTTCTCAGAATCTTTAGCGAAGGAGCAGCCAAATGCCAATCGCTAAAATTGGACAAACCCGACTCGGACAAAACAAGAATAAAGATCCACTATTTCCGATTATTTTTTCTGTAATTGCTGCATCTGTACTCATGGTGTATCCGCTGTCTTATACAGGCTCGGGTTGGCGACCATTGTTTATGTTGATGGTGACCTTGTTTTGGGTGCTTGGGCAACCAACTTGGTGTGGTATTTGGTTTGCCTTTGGTACAGGCTTGTTTGCAGACTTGCTCCTCGATGCACCTTTGGGCATGAATGCCTTGAGTTTTGTGGTGATTACTTTTGTGGCGCGTTTCCTGACTCGTGAGCGCCGTATTATGACGTTTGCGAATTTATGGGTCATTAGTGTAATCGCAATTTTGGCTCACCTCGCCCTGATTTGGGTGATGCAAGTCATGGGTGGGATTCAGTTCCCATTTGCCCGTCATTGGCAACCTTTGCTGAGTAGTATTTTGCTCTGGCCTGTGCTGTATTATTTCTTGCGAAAATGGCGCATTTAATTCTTGCCTCAAGTTCACCGCGCCGTCGGGAACTCCTGCAACAGCTTGGGCTGGAATTTGAAATTTACAGTCCAGACATCGATGAATCTATTTTAGCGGGCGAAGATGTTGCCGCGTATGTTGAGCGGTTGGCATGTGCCAAAGCCGATGCGGTTTTACGGCTATTTCCTGATGCTATTGTGATTGCTGCCGATACCAGTCTAGGCGTAGATGGGCAGATTTTGGGCAAGCCAGAATCCAAAGCACATGCCTTTGCCATTTGGTCACAACTTTCTGGTCGAAAACATGATGTTTTTTCAGGGGTTTGTGTGCGTACAAAACAGAAAAAATCCAGTATAGTGGTACGTACACAGGTTGAATTTCAATCGCTTAGCCTAGATGATATGGAAAGCTACTGGGCAACAGGTGAGCCGATTGGAAAAGCGGGTGCTTATGCGATTCAGGGCATCGCAGCACGTTATATTCCGCGTATTGAGGGCAGTTATAGCAATGTTGTCGGCCTGCCACTCTATGAAACCGTACAGTTATTACAGACAGTTAAGGCACTAAATTAACTGCTGCACAAAAATTTTTATAATGTTTTGAGTTTTATTATGTCTGACGAGTTGTTGATTAACGTCACACCGATGGAGTGTCGGGTGGCGTTAATTCAAAACGGCACGGTCAATGAACTATTCGTTGAGCGTACAGCCAAGCGTGGTTTGGTGGGCAATATTTATAAAGGCAAAGTGGTGCGCGTGCTGCCAGGCATGCAAGCCGCTTTTGTCGATATTGGTTTATCGCGTACTGCTTTTTTGCATATCAATGACATGATTTGGCCGCGCAGCCAACCTACACCGAATGTCTTTGAATTATTGCAGCCTGGGCAAATTCTAACCGTGCAAGTGATGAAAGATATGCTCGGTACTAAAGGCGCACGACTGAGCACTGATCTTTCCATTCCTTCGCGTTATTTGGTTCTAATGCCGTATGGCAGTCATATTGGCGTATCACAACGCATTGAATCGAGTGAAGAACGTGAGCGTCTACGCGGGATCATTGAAACCATTCAGGCTGAGCATAAATTACCAGGTTCAGTGATTGTACGCACAGCAGCCGAAGGCGTCGATGAAGCGGCCTTAGTGCAAGATATGTGTTACTTGGCAAAATTGTGGGAATACATTCAGCGTAAACAAAAAAGCATTGCTGTGCCTTCTTTGATTTTTGAAGAGTTGCCGTTACCGCAACGCGTAATTCGTGATTTGGCGAATGATAACACCGCCAAAATTTATGTCGATTCACGTGAAATTCACGCCAAATTAAAAGAATTTGTGGATGAGTTTGTGCCCAATATGCACAATCGCCTGATTCATTACCCAGGCGAGCGCCCACTGTTCGATTTATACAATGTCGAAGAAGATATTCAAAAAGCGTTGCAAACCCGTGTGGCATTAAAGTCAGGCGGTTATCTGATGATTGATCAGACCGAAGCCATGACCACCATTGATGTGAATACGGGTTCTTATGTCGGTGGTCGGACTTTAGAAGACACTGTTTTTAAAACCAATATGGAAGCGACACAGGTCATTGCCCGCCAGTTACGTTTGCGTAATTTGGGTGGCATCATCATTATCGACTTCATTGATATGCAAGAAGTACAGCATCGTGATGAAGTCTTGAGTCAGTTTGAGCGTATGCTTGAACGAGATCATGCCAAGACCAAAATTACCCAAGTGTCTGAACTGGGCTTGGTCGAGATGACCCGTAAACGCACCCGTGAATCATTAGAACATTTACTTTGTGAAGCCTGTCCAACTTGTCAGGGACGGGGATATGTCAAAACAGCAGAGTCAGTATGTTACGAAATTTTTCGAGAAATTTTAAGATATGCACGCGCATTCGAATCACAACGTGGCTTTACTGTCGTTGCGCACCCATCGGTGATTGACCGATTGTTAACTGCCGAAGCGCCAGCAGTGGCGGATTTAGAGCACTTTGTCAGCCGTGTGATTAAATTTCAGGTGGAAAATTTATATACGCAAGAGCAATACGATATCATTTTGAGCTGAAATTGTAACAGGATATCGCTAAACAGTTGTTACATCTGAAATTTTACTTTTTTGAGCGAATTCTCAATACTAAGCATACAGAGTAGCCAAAGCCGAACATCTCCCTCGGTTTAGCAAATGAGGTATGCCATGGGTATGAGTAAAGTTGTGATTCAAAAGAGTTTAAAAGTATTAGATCGTAAAGTGACACATAATGGTTATATTGTGGATGAGCAAGGTAAAGAAACTCAAATTACCACTGCAATGGTTAGTGCAGTTTGTCAGCAATTATTAAAACAGTGTCGTACTATTCAAAAATAAGGGGCAGCAATTGCCCCTTAATTGATTCTATTGAATTGTTTTTCTAATGGATTGACGTATCAATCCACGATTTTATTGACCCCTTCAGGCGCATCAATAATCTGTTCAAAACGCTGAATTTCATCTTCCAAGTGTTGCAATAAGTTTTGCATTTTCGGTAAGGCATGACGACAAGCAGTTAAACCAACTTCTAATTTGTCTAAATAGCTGGTCATGGTAATGTTTAAAGCTTGTCCATCTAACACGATTGAAGCAGGGTATAGTGCATCTAGCTTTGCACCATTCCAATACAAAGGTTCACGTGGGCCAGGTACATTGGAAATCACCAAGTTAAAGGCCTGACGCTTTGGCATAATGCCTGACAAAATATTTAAACCAGCAGCGCCGTAAACAAAAGCACTATAGTTCATAATTTGATTGGCATTCATGCGCTTAAAACGCTGCTTGGCATTTTGTACACTGCGGCGCACAATTTTTAAACGCTCAAGCGGATCTTCTTTGTGCGTACCTAAGTTGGCTAAAATCATGGTGATTCGATTGGATACTTCAGAATCGTCATCACGAATAGAGGCAGGCACCATTGCAATAAGAGGTTTTTTAGGTAATGCATATTGGCTGAGTAAGTACTCACGCAATGCGCCTGAGCAAATTGCCAGCACCACATCATTAATAGTTACACCCAAAGCTTTAGCAATACGGTGCAAACGTGCAAACTCAAAAGATTGAGCGGCAAAACGACGTGAGGCGCTCACACGTTGGTTTAAGATGGTGCTTGGTGCTTGGAAGCTGGAGACATAATCAGGATTACGTCCCATATCTTTGGCAACAGTTTGTGATACTTCATAAACTGCGCGAGGGGTTGCTTCAACATGACCTTTAACCCCACCAAAAATTTTCTTTAAACGGCTGACTTTCGGTTCTTTCAGACGTTTAGCACGTGGGCCTTCCACACACCAAGGCGGTACAATTCTTTTTGCATTTTCGTCATGCGATAGGGATTTTTCCACCAAACGCATGCCTGCAATGCCATCTACCATAGCATGATGAATTTTAAAGAACATCGCAAAACGATTATCTTCAATACCTTCAATAATATGGCAAGTCCATAAAGGTTTGGCGCGATCAATCAGTGAACTGTGTTCTTGTGAAATATAAGTTAATAATTCACGAATGCGACCCGGTTTTGGCAAGGCAATATGACGGAAGTGATGATCGAGATCGAACTCTTCATCTTCATCCCAAAACAGACCATTGAGCTTATTGTTAAATGGTGCAATAGGCATCGACTTTGAATTGCGAATATCGGCAACCAAGTCTTGAATAAAAGTGGCTGGCGCATGTTCTGGAATTTGGAATAAGAATAATCCACCCACATGCATGGGCTGTTGACGTTTTTCGAGTGATAGGAAAATAAAATCAATAGGGTGTAATGGACGCATATTGTGGATTGCCTCACTGCAATTTCTACGCTTGTTCTTATCTGAACAAGGTTTTTAGAGTTATATAAGATTTAATTCAGTATATCTTTTTTATCAAACAAATATAGTGATTTTTGCGCCATCGCAAGTCAATAAAAATCACAGTAAAACTGTGATTTTTATTGTAGTAACAGATTTGTTATTTTAAATTTCCAGCATGTAGACCGCATTCTTTGTGCGTTGCTTCTTCCCACCACCAACGACCTTCGCGTTCATGTTGGTTTGGGAGCACAGGGCGGGTGCAAGGTTCACAGCCAATAGAAATAAAACCTTTTTCATGCAAACGATTGTATGGAATTTCCATCATGCGAATGTAATTCCACACGTCACTGCTTGACCAGTTTGCCAGTGGATTATATTTGATTAATTGCTTGGCTGGACCTGAAAAGCCTAAATCTGTTTGTATGACAGGAATATCTTGGCGTGTACCCGGGCTTTGGTCTTTACGTTGTCCTGTAATCCAACCATCTAAAGTTGCCAGTTTTTTGCGTAAAGGTTGAACTTTGCGAATTCCGCAACATTCCTGATGTCCATCTTCAAAAAAGCTAAACAAGCCTTTTTCTTGAACTAATTGTTGTACCCCTTCGGTTTCGGGAAAGCAAATCTCGATCTCAATATTATAATATTTGCGTACAGTTTCTAAGAATTGATAAGTTTCAGGATGCAAACGTCCTGTATCTAAACTAAATACACGAAATGGCAAACCTAAATTGGATGCCATATCAATTAGCACCACATCCTCTGCACCTGAAAATGAAATTGCGACTTCACCTTGCTGACTCAAAGCAAGCTTTAAAATGTCACTTGGTGATTTATCTGCATATTCAGTCGCGAGTGCATCAACAATGTCTATGGTGGGAATGGTATGCATAAGTCTTCCTGCAGTCGGCTTGAGGGCTAATCTTTATACTTGAGTGGATTATTTTAATGGAATTCCTAATAAGGTCTTATCACTAAAAAATAAATGCTTATGAATGAAATAGATTTAAAAAAGATCAAGGCAAATACCAAATCTTCGGCTATGATAGGGAAAAATTTTTACAGGTATTTTGGGAGAGCCCATGGAAATCGTATGTCTTGATCTTGAAGGTGTGTTAGTTCCAGAAATTTGGATTAACTTTGCAAAAAAAACTGGCATTAAAGAACTTGAAGCAACTACACGTGATATTCCTGACTACGATGTGTTGATGACTCAGCGTTTAAATATTCTAAAACAGCATGGCTTGGGTTTGAATGATATTCAAGCGGTGATTGCGGATATGGGGCCATTTCCTGGCGCGAAAGAGTTTGTAGAGTGGGTGAGCACACACTTCCAATTGATTATTCTTTCAGACACGTTCTACGAGTTTGCACATCCGTTGATGAAGCAGTTGGGTTGGCCAACCATTTTCTGCCATAAGCTAGAAACAGATGAAAATGGCATGATTACAGCATACAAATTGCGTCAACCCGACCAAAAGCGCCAGGCGGTTAAAGCATTACACGGTTTAAATTTCCGTGTAATTGCTGCAGGTGATTCGTATAACGATACAACGATGCTAGGTGAAGCGGACAAAGGTTTCTTATTTGATGCACCTGATAATGTGATCGCAGAATTCCCACAATTCCCTGCAATTCATGGTTATGCAGCATTAAAAGAAGCAATTCGTGGTGCTTCGGTACGAGATATTCCTGCTTAATCTGAAGCTGAATACAATAAAGGGCATCATTTGATGCCCTTTGTTTTTATGCAATATTAACAGTGCATTGATTTAGAAGCGGTAGCCAATATTTAATCCATATGCAACAGCGTAATTATTTTCAAACTTGCCTGCTTCCGTGTGTGCACCTGTGACGGCATCAGCATCACCTAACCAGAAGTATTTAAATCCTGCACCAATGAAATAATTTTCGGTAGGTGAGTAGCGAACACCTGTACCCACACTCCAGTAGCCTTCAGTTGGACCTAAGGTCGTAACAGGGTTGCCGGCACCAGAATCCCAGCCTACAGATACATTACCACCCCAACGATCATTGAACTTACGTCCTACACCAACAGTTGCAGAAATTTGGTCATCTTTATAGTCAATAAGGTTAAATCCATTGGGTTTGGTGGGTACATAACCAGCTTGGCCTAATATTTGAGTAAGCTTGCCAAATTTGTATGGTTGTACTTTAAAATTTGACCAGTCCACCCAGCGAAGGTTTGCAAATGCAACGGTGTTCGCCATAATTCCCGTTTGGAAATCTAGATTGACAGATTGTGGTGTTGTTAGTTGTGTTTTACCTGGTGTAGAACTAATTTGCGTCATAGTTGCATCTAGTGTAGGGATTTGGGTAAATCCTATTGCACCAAAGTTTTCATAAGCAGTCATTTCATGCTCAATTTCAGAGCGGTAAGTAACAGAAGCTTTAAGTGCGATTTCAGGGATTTGATAAGCAACACCCGCTAACCAACCCACAGACTCATCTTCACCTGTTTTAAAATCATAACCATTAAAGGCTGAATATGCAGTACCACGTAAAATAACAGTACCATCTACTGTCTGATATACAGCACCAGCATATAGATTCCAATTTTCATTAGGTTGATAACCCACTAACAGGTTTAAATTTTGGGTATCAACCACAACAGAAGTACTGCCTTGAAATGGTACAGGTCTACTTTCAACAAAATTATTGTTCCCAAAATATTCAGCATCGGCGCCAAAAGGTTGATCGTAAATTAAACCAATCGACACTTTGTTAGTTGCTTGAACTTTTAATGCAGCGTGTGGGAAGTAATAATCACCTGCCATGTCATCTGCTTGATGTTTATCTTTGTCTTGACCAGATACATTTGGATCTAAAATAGAAATACCTGCTTCTGCATAATTACCCGGTTGTAAAAATGCAGCAATAGATTGACCGGAACGGTCTAAACCAGCAGCAAGCGCAGGTGTAAGTGGGAGAGTGCTAAGTAAAATAGCCGAATAAATTCTATTGAGCTTCATGGTCGTTCCCTGATGCTTTATGTAACAAAAAGTGCAGGAAAAGTAACACATTTGAAAAAAGAGTAAATGCTCAATTTCGCAGAATAAATGAACTGAATAAGTTATAAATAGCAGTTGATTAGAGTAAAAGTACTATTTTAAAGTCTTAAGTAAATGAATTTTATTAAATAATTTATTAGGGTGATGTTTGGGTAAATATGAGTTTAATTGCTTTAAATTTAAACATTAGTTAACACTTGTATAAAAACGAGTAGTTTTAAGTGCAAAAAAGCCACCCCCGAAGGGTGGCTCTTTTGAAAAAAAATTGAATTAGAAGCGGTAACCGATTTTTAAACCGTATGCCCATGCATCGTTGTCTTCAAACTCTGCAACATAATCAGAATCGCCTGCTTGAGCACCAGTTTGGGCTTTTGCATCACCTAACATGAAGTATTTTACACCACCTGCAATAAAGTAGTTTGGAGCAGGTGAGTATTGAACCCCTAAGCCAACGTTCCAATAACCTTCAGTAGGACCAAGAGTTGATACAGGGTTACCTGCGCCAGAGTCCCATCCTACAGACACGTTACCAGCCCATTGGTCATTTAATTTGCGACCAACACCTACAGTTGCAGAAATTTGGTCATCTTCATATTGAACTAGATTAAAGCCATTAGGACGTTGAACTAGAGGACCTACAGCCTCACTTACAAGACCAAATTTATGTGGGCGGATCGAGAATTTAGACCATTCTACCCAGCGTAAGTTTGCAAATGCCACAGTATTTGCCATGATTCCAGTTTGTAATTCTAAATTTACAGACTGTGGCGTAGTAATAGTGGTTTTACCTTCTGACGCTGCGATAACACCTGCTGCTGCTGTACCATTCGGTAATAAAGCTAATGCCCCAAGCGTTGGTAGTTTTTCTCGCACATTAACATCGTGATCAATTTCTGAACGATATGTCAAAGATGCTTTTAAGGCAATTTCAGGAATTTGGTATGAAACACCAGCTAACCAGCCCATTGCACTATCTTCAGGGATTGATGCATCATAACCATTGAATAGGCTATATGCTTGTCCACGAAGTGCTACATTACCTTTAATGGTTTGGTAAACGGCACCACCATAAATATTCCAATTTTCAGTAGGTTGGAAACCAGCAATAAAAGAAAGGTTTTGTGTATCAACTTCTACGCTAGTATTTCCTGTTCCTAATAGGCCATTTACGTTAGCCAAACCAGCATCAACTGCTTGAGTCACCGCATTTTGAACATTTTGAGTGATTGCAGCTGTAACGCCATTTTCAATCGTTGTCATCGCAGCAGTATTACTACGAATTACAGACTCTGCAATTGCTTGAGTAGGGGCAGCACCACTTGCAACAAGTCCAGCAGCTTGGGCAGAAACAGTACTATCTATGCCTGCTTGTAGATTTTGAGCTAATGCTCCAGGAAGATTGGCAGCAACTTGTGTATCAATGGTGGTTTGACGAATCCCAGCCAAAGCTTCAGGCGCTAGAATTGTATTGGTCGCATCTGAAACGAAAACATTGCTACCAGTATATGCAGCATCAGCACCGTATGGTTGATCGTATAAAATACCAAATGAGAAGTTTTTTGTTGGTTGAAGTTTTAGGGCTGCGCTAGGGAAATAATAATCGCCCGCCATATCACCAATTTGACGATTTGTTGTGCTTGAGCCAGCTTCCTGTCCAGATACATCTGGGTCTAATACAGAAATACCTGCTTCAAAGTAGTTACCCGGTTGTAAGAACGCAGCCATAGATTGACCAGAACGATCTAAAGCTGCAGCAAAAGCACCTGTCATTGGTACAGTTGCTAGAATCATTGCTGTGCTAAGTGCTTTTAATTTCATTATTCATTTCCCTTGGGCTATAAAGTCTTTTATGACAGTTTTTGTTGATGCTTTAAGCTTTCATTTAGGATGATTTCGGCTTGTATTCACCGAGACCATTTGTTACTCCATGTGACAAAAATATCACAATTAAAATAAGAGTAAATGCTCTAGAAAAAACTATTCAGTATAAAAATTAAACCAAATAGAGTATTTGTTCTAATAAAGAGGTGTTTTTTATCTATTAGTATTTGATAAATAAGAAATAAAATTAATAAATTCGCATTTGGTAGGGTGTTTTTGATTGGTTAAAAAAAATACTATTTTTATTCTAAAACCCATTGTTGCTCTGCATATTTAGCAACAATGGGACAGATCAACGTGTGGTTTTTCCAAGCTTTGCCAATAAAATAACAGGAATAAGACCGACCAATACAATTAGCAAGGCAGCCACAGCACCATCTTCATAGGTTCCTCTAGAAGCTTCTGCATACAATTGGGTAGCGAGTGTTTCCATATTTAGAGGACGGAGCAATAAAGTTGCTGGCAGCTCTTTCATACAATCTACAAAAATTAATAAAGCTGCAGAAATAATGGCAGGACGCAATAATGGCAAGTGCACACGCCATAAAATCGCAAAGCTGTTTTGTCCTAAATTACGTGCAGCATCATCAAAAACACCATGAATACGGTTATAGCCTGACTCAATGCCACCTACTGAAATAGCTAAAAAACGCACAGCATAAGCATAAATAAGGGTAAAACTGGTGCCGAGGAATAATAAACCTGTGTGTATCCCTAATTTAAATTCTAAAAAGTCGGCAATGGTATGATCAATTTTACCCAAAGCCAGCATGAGACCAATCGCTAAAACGGTTCCTGGAATGGCATAACCTAAGCTAGAAATGCGGCTAAACCAGTTATGTTTGCTAAAACGTGCCGCACTGACAATAAAGAAACCAATCAAAATAGTTACCACAGTTGCAAGACTGGCAAGGATTAGTGTGTTGATTGAGGCTTGAAATAGGAAATCTGAAAAGCCTGCATATTGAATGCGTTTATAAGATTCTACAAGTAAGTGACTGGTGGGAATTAAAAAGCCAATACAAACAGGAATTAAGCCCAAGCCTAGTAACACAAGCGCTTTAAGCCCTTTGACCGATTGTGCAGGCATTAAACGGCTGCGTTGAGCCGAGTTCATATAGCGCTGTTTACGTCGACCTAAACGTTCCACCAAAACCAATAAGGTAATGATCATCAACATGAAAATGGCAATTTGCGCTGCGCCAGCCAAGTCAGATTGATTAGTCCAGGTTGAATAAATCGACAAAGTTAAGGTTTTAATGCCTAAAAATTCTGTTGCACCAATATCATTAATGGTTTCCATTAAAACCAGACTAGTACCCACAGCAATCGCAGGACGTGCCAGTGGAATTGCAACACGTAAAAACACTTGATCGGGTTTTAATCCTAATGTACGAGCAACCTCAATTAAACTGGCTGATTGCATCAGAAACATTGCACGGGTGCTTAAATACACATACGGATACAGCACAAAGCTAAGCAAGAAGATGCCGCCCCAAACGGTACGAATATTAGGAAACCAAAACTGTTGTAATTCTAAATTAAACCCATCCCGCAGGATACTTTGCACAGGGCCAATGGGATGCAAAATGTCGATATAACTATATGCAATAATGTAAGTTGGTACAGCTAAAGGCAGCAGTAAGGCCCAATCTAAAAATGCGCGACCTCGGAATTGATATGCTGTTACAATCCATGCGCTGCCTGTACCAATCAGGATGGTGAGAATCCCCACACCCAATAATAAAATCCCTGTTTCTGCCAACGTGTGTGGAATTACATAACGCAGCAGATGCCCCCAAATTTCGCTATCACCTTGTAATGCTGTCCAAATTAAAGCGACCACAGGTAAACAGGCGAGTAGTGTCAATAACCCACTGAGCGAAAATAAAAAATTAAATTTATTTTTAAGCATTGCGATAGAGGTACTAAATAAGGGGGAGGGAGCAGCAGAGCATCTTACAGTGCAAAGCGCTGCACTGTAAGACAAAAGCAGGAAATTTTAGCGGTTAAACTGGACTTTATCGACCAATAAGTTGGCGGCTTTACGGTGACGTGCAATATCGCTTAAGCGAATCGAGTCGATATTGAGTTTACCGAAGCTGGCAATAATAGGGTCAATTTTTACCCTAGGTTTGACTGGGTATTCAAAGCCGTTTTGTGCGTAGATGGCTTGTGCGTGATCAGAAGCTAAAAACTCGAGCAGTTGTACAGCTTCTTTACGGTTTGGTGCATGTTTAGAAACCACTGCACCCGATACGTTTACATGCGTTCCACCATTTTTAAAACGTGGTAACACAACATTAATCGCATTGCCCCAGCGCTTTTGTTCCGCATCACCTGTACGCATCGTGCCGACATAATAGGTGTTGGCAACGCCAATATCACAAATTTTACCTAAAATATCACGTGCCACATCACGGTCACCACCGCTGGCTGGGCGAGCTAAATTGGCTTTCACACCACGCAACCAAGTTTCGGCTTGTTTTTCACCATGATGGGCAATATAAGCCGCAATTAAAGCAGTGTTATATGGATGGTTGCCTGAGCGAATACAGATTTTATTTTTCCATTTTGGATTGGCTAAATCTTCATAAGTAATCGCATTAAGCGGTGTACGGTCTTTAGAGGCGTAGACTGCACGTGCACGCATCGACAAAGCATACCAATGACCATTGGCAGCTCGTAAATTGGCAGGAATTGCGCTATTTAAGGTTTTAGAACTTACGCGCTGGGTTAAACCACTTTCTACTAAATCAACCAAATTGCCAAAATCTACAGTCAGCATCACATCGGCAGGAGAACGACGACCTTCTGCTTTTACACGTTCCAAAAAACCATCTTTAATAAAAACCGTATTCACTTTTACCCCAGTTTTTTGGGTAAATTCGGTTAATAAGGTTTGAATCAGCACAGGTTCGCGCGTGGTGTATAAATTGACTTCCGCTGCTTGTGCGACACTTGCACCAAATGCAAGTAAACCTGTAACAAGCAATGATAGTTTCGACAATGGTTTCATACAGTATTCCTAATTAAAAATTTAAACCTGAACAGCAGCTTGAGTAGAAGATGAGGTAGTGGATGATTGTTCATCAGACGCCAAGAAATAACAGCTGTTTAAATCGACAGAAACATAGACCTGATCAGTAGGTTGAATATCTTGAAGGTGGTTCACTTGTGCTAAAAGCGTGAGATCATGATCGCGTAGTTTTAGATGCAGTTGTTGTGCATGACCCATAAAACTGGATGACACAACGCTTGCGGGCAACGCATTTTCACTTGGTATTTGGCTGACACGCAAGTGATGCGGACGGAAGCAGCAGACCAGTGAATCTTGAGCGGTGGTATGTTCTGGCAAATCAATTTTGCCAAATACGGTATGAATTTCTTGGTGATCGATTTGCGCTGGGATTTCATTCAATGCGGAAAAATAGCGTGCAGCAAACAAGGTTTTAGGCTGTAAATAAAGTTGTTTCGGTGAACCAATTTGAATAATTTGCCCTTGATGCATCAAAATAATTTGATCGGCAATTTGCAATGCTTCTTCTGGGTCATGTGTCACGATAACCGTAGTCGTTACAGTTTGTTTGAGGAGTTGAATGGTATTTTGACGAATTTGATCACGCAGACGATGATCCAAATTTGAAAAAGGTTCATCCATCAACAAAACTTGCGGTTCTGGTGCTAAGGCACGTGCTAAGGCAACGCGTTGTTGTTCGCCGCCCGAAAGTGTATATGGATAGCTGTCTTGATGATGCAACATGGAAACATGCGCTAAAGCTTGTTTGGCAATGGTTTCCCGCTGCGCTTTGGGAAATTTCTTTAAGCCAAACATAACATTGTCTAACACACTTAAATGTGGGAAAAGTGCGTAATCCTGAAACACTAAACCAATATTGCGTGCTTCCGCAGGAATCTGTACTTGCTCACTCCACAAGGTATTTTGTTCCAGTTGGATTGTGCCGCTGCTTGGTGTTTCCAAGCCTGCAATCAGACGTAGCATTGTGGTTTTGCCGCAGCCTGAATGACCTAATAAACACACAATTTGTCCACTCATCGCTGACCATGTTGCTTGTTGCACTGCAAAACGCGAACCAAACTTTTTACTGAGCTGTTGGATCGTCAAGACATTGGCAGGTTGAGCAGCGTACGCATTCATAGTTTATTCACACGACAAATTTTGTGCTCAAATGATAACTAAGAATTCTTCTCATGTAGAGTCTTTTTATCATTTAGAATGTAAATGATTAGAATGTAAATGATGTAGCTTTTGCTACAAAAAAGTTGAAATATCAACTGAAAAGAATGGGTTGGAATTTAAATTATTTTAAGTGCAGCACTTTATTTATGGGCTATTAAAAGGGGGGCTTAAAAGCAAAAAGTTACTGCCGAAGCAATAACTTTTTAATTTTTAGAAATCTGTACTATGCGTACTATGCAAATTAAGGTTTTTTCGCATTAAGCACTCTAAATAAAATGTACATCAAGACCACCCATAGAGGAATCATAATGACTGATTCTTTAAAGCCTTGTGTCCACATAATATAAAGTACCACTGCAATAAACGCTAAAACCAAATAGTTGCTGAATGGTGACCAGAGTGCAGGGAATTTGGTTGGAATCGCTAATTTTTTCAGTGTGCTGGTAAATTTGAGGTGAGTCAAACTGATCATTGCCCAGTTTAAAACCAATGCACCAACGACAATATACATGAGGTGGCTTAAAGCTTCTTCAGGTACAAAGTAGTTCAACAATACACAGCCAAAAATCAATACTGCAGAGAATAATACTGCTGGAATTGGCACACCTTGTTTATTCACTTTTAGGAAAATTTTTGGTGCGTTACCTTGTTTGGCCAAACCAAACAGCATACGGCTGTTGGCATACATCCCACTGTTATACACAGAAAGTGCCGCAGTCAAAATCACGAAATTCAGTAAGTGCGCTGCCCATTCAATGCCCATTTGACTAAAAATCATTACGAATGGACTTTTATCTAAACCACCTAAATCGAGCTGATTCCAAGGCACTAAAGACAATAGAATGGTGAGTGAACCGATATAGAAAATTAGAATACGGAACACCACTTGGTTAATGGCTTTAGGAATGGTTTTTTCAGGATCTTGCGCTTCTGCGGCAGCCATACCAATCAACTCAATGCCGCCAAAGGCAAACATGAGGAATGCAAGCATGAAGAACAGACCTTCAAAGCCATTCGGGAAGAAACCACCATGCGCCCAAAGGTTGCTGAATGATGCGGTTGAATTGGCATCTGCAGAAAGTAAGAGATATAAACCAAACACAATCATCGAAACCACAGCAGCGACTTTAATGATTGCTAGCCAGAATTCTGACTCACCATAGAACTTTACATTGCCCAAGTTAATAATGGTAATCACAATGAAAAAGAACAGTGCCGAAGTCCAAGCAGGAATATGCGGCCACCAGTAGTTAATATATTTGGCAACTGCGGTGAGTTCTGCCATTGCCACCAAAATATACAAAATCCAGTAGTTCCAACCTGCTAAAAAGCCAGGGAATTTACCTGCATATTTATAGGCAAAGTGACTGAATGATCCTGCAACGGGCTCATGAACAATCATTTCCCCCAATTGGCGCATAATTAAAAATGCAATAAGACCACCAATGGCGTAACCCAAAATAATAGAAGGGCCAGCAGATTGGATGACCTGCGCGGAACCTAAGAATAAGCCTGTACCAATTGCTCCACCCATGGCAATCAATTGAATATGGCGGTTCTTTAAGCCACGCTGAAGTTGTGAAGACTCGTTGTTCAAAGTATTCAGCCCGACAAGGAAAAAGTGACAAGATTGTAATAGATCAAATTTCATTAGCCTAGTAGCTAGACAATAATGAAATAAATTTATGATAAATATTAAAATATTTTATGGTTTTTATTTGTATAAAAGATAAGTGAATCAATATATTAATTTTATTTTTGCCTTATAAATCAAGATGACTGGTTAGGGTAAAATTTACCAAATGTTGTTTTTTTATACTTAAGTCAAGACCGCGATACCTTTTGAATAAAAACCGTTATGATGCAAAAGGGTCTTTTTATATGGCCATAACAATCAAAAAACAAGGGAATAAAATTCATGCGTTTTGCACCACAAGTTAAAATTCCAGCGACTTATATGCGCGGCGGTACCAGTAAAGGCGTATTTTTTAAACTTGATGATTTACCTGCAGCGGCACAGCAGCCAGGCAAAATTAGAGATCAAATTTTATTACGTGTGATTGGCAGTCCAGACCCTTATGCCAAACAAATTGATGGAATGGGTGGTGCAAGCTCGAGTACCAGTAAAACCGTAATTTTAGCCAAAAGCACTCAACCCGATCACGATGTCGATTATTTGTTTGGGCAAGTTTCGATTGATCAGCCATTTGTAGATTGGAGTGGCAACTGCGGTAACTTAACAGCTGCAGTCGGTGCATTTGCGATCAGCAATGGCTTGGTCGATGCCAGTAAAATTCCAGAAAATGGCATTTGTACCGTACGCATTTGGCAAAAAAATATTGAAAAAACCATTATCGCGCATGTGCCTGTGACGCATGGTCAGGTGCAGGAAACGGGTGATTTTGAGTTGGATGGCGTGACTTTTCCTGCCGCAGAAGTACAAATTGAATTTTTAGACCCTGCCGATGATGGCGAAGAAGGTGGGGCAATGTTCCCCACTGGAAATGTGGTGGATACTTTGCATGTGCCAGATATTGGTACATTCCAAGCGACCTTTATTAATGCGGGTATTCCAACAATTTTCCTAAATGCAGAAGAAATTGGTTATACAGGCACAGAACTGCAAGATGCAATCAATGGTGATGCACAAGCTTTGGCACGTTTTGAAACCATTCGTGCTTATGGCGCTAAACAAATGGGACTAATTCAGGAAATTGCCGAAGCTGAAAAACGCCAACATACGCCAAAAATTGCCTTTGTTTCTGCGCCAAAAAGTTATGTATCTTCAAGTGGTAAACAAATTCAGGCTGAAGATACCGATTTATTGGTACGTGCATTGTCGATGGGTAAATTACACCATGCCATGATGGGCACAGCAGCAGTCGCGATTGGTACAGCTGCAGCCATTCCGGGAACATTGGTCAACTTGGCTGCGGGCGGGGGTGAGCGTGAAGCTGTACGTTTTGGACATCCATCAGGTACGCTTCGTGTGGGTGCGCAAGCCGTGCAGGAAAATGGACAATGGCAAGTCAAAAAAGCTGTGATGAGCCGTAGTGCACGTGTATTAATGGAAGGTTGGGTGCGTGTACCTGCGGAAACATTAGAATAAGTTTTGCTGTCGAACAGACCCTAATTAACTAAATGCAGCCTCTATTTCGATAGGGGCTTATTTATGGCTGAAATGTTATATCAGTTCAGTTAAGGCTTAAAAAACTTTGAATTACAGGTACAATGCTGCAACACAGGCAGCTTACTGCTTATTAGACATGAACCAACAACTCGAGGCGAATGTGTCATCACTTCACGATTTACAGGCGCATGCATTAACCGCAGCCCAACAACGTATTCAGCAAGACTTGCTTACCGCTTTAGAGGCTTTTGCATTGCCAGAACCGTTAAAGTCTGCCGTGCATCATGCCGTCATGTTGGGTGGTAAGCGTGTGCGTCCAGCTTTGTGTTATGCCACAGCTGCGTTAAGACCTAATCAGAACTATGCGGCAGTACGCCGTGCTGCAGTTGCAATTGAGCTGATTCATTGCTATTCACTGGCACATGACGATTTACCATGTATGGATAATGACTTGTTGCGTCGTGGGCAGCCCACTTGCCATGCAGCGTATGGTGAAGATACAGCATTGTTGGCAGGCGATATTTTACAGTCGATGGCATTTGAGGTTTTAGGCAGCCGTTTGTTTGATCAGTCTGCTGCGGTAGATCAAGGGATTGTACTCAAGCAGATGCAAATTTTAGCGACAGCATCTTCAAAAATGGTGTGTGGTCAGGTTATGGATTTACAATCTGAAGGCAAACAAGTCGATCAGGCGACTTTGGAAAGTATCCATCGTAATAAAACAGGTGCCTTGATTTCTGCAGCGGTGATGATGGCAGCTGTGACCGTGTTTGATGGGCGAGATAAAGCGATTCCGCAATTGCGTGAATATGCACAGGCGATTGGTTTAGCCTTTCAGGTACAAGACGATATTTTAGATATTATTTCGGATACTGAAGTACTAGGTAAAACTGCAGGGAAAGATGAACAAGTTGAAAAATCGACCTATCCTGCACTCATGGGCTTGGAAAAAGCACAGGCTTATGCACAAGAATTGCACGATCAAGCCTTTGCTGCATTGGCATATTTTAAAACTGATACCGTCTTAGAGTTACAGCAGATTTCAGAGTTTTTATTGTCACGTAAAAGCTAAATTATTTTAGATGTGGTTCTTGTGATAATAAATACTCAAAAGCGAGCAGATGCTCGCTTTTTTTTGCTTTATGAAAGTGTTAGCTGTTTTAAGCGACACACTTTAATGCAGATTCTATACGGCTTTATTCTTGCAGCGTTGCATCAGGTGGCAAAATTACTTTGCCTTGTTTTAAGCTGTCTAAAGCCTCACGGTTAAAATCTACCAATAAAGAATTGTTTTGTGGATCAATCGCATAACGGCTAATTAATTTTTGATCGCCTTGTAAGGTTTCAAGGCGGTATTCATCTGCAATATTCATAATGCCGTCTAAATTAATGGTGGCAGATGCTTTGTCTTGGCGAAATAATTCGTAAATATCACGCAGGTCAAAAATTGCATTTTGTGCGTCAGGATGTTTTTCAAAATAATTTTGCAAATGACGAATAAATAATTGCGCAAACATAAAGTAATTTGGTTTGTGGGTATAGTCTAAGCTCATGTGTTTACTCCTTATTATTCAAATTTTTAATGCTTACTAGGAATAGCACACTCTGGGTGAAAAATTAAAGAAACTCAGGGTCTAAGTTGCAAAAACTACACAAAATTTTGTGCGGCTTAAACTAAGCTGAAACCTGAAGTTGCGATGATCTCTCTATAAATTTAAAAACTTTGCAACGAACCGCTCAATTGGTGTTTTGGAAAAAATAATCACAACTGACTTATCTATTTGTTAAAGCGATTAAGAGCCCTACGGAGTAGTGGAATTCTAAAATATCAAGTATTTGAATAAAAAATCATCCGAAAGACTAAGACTTATGAACTAGCAAGTGAAATCATAAATCAGGTACAATTGGCGTGATTAATTTTGTGTTTGGTGTATTTGAAGGCCAATACATACATTCTTTGTTAATAAATAGGCCTGCCAGGAGTTATCCCCGCATGAGTGCCATTACTCCATACGAATGGGCAATTATTGCCTTCGTGATCGGCGTTACATTTTTATGCGTCTTTATGCTGACCGTTCCTTTACTCCTTGGGGGTAAATCATGGGGGCGTGCTAAGCAAGAGCAGTTTGAGTCGGGTGTTGTAGGTGCTGGTGGAGCACGTATCCGCTTATCTGCAAAGTTCTATTTGGTTGCAATTTTCTTCGTTGTTTTCGACTTAGAAGCACTTTATCTATACGCATGGGCAGCTTCTGTTCGTGAAGTAGGTTGGGTGGGCTTTGCAACGGCTGCTGTATTTATTTTAGTTTTGCTCGTTGGCTTAATTTATGAATTATCAACTGGTGCGCTGAACTGGGCTCCATCTGATAAGCGTAAAGCAGCAGGGATTAAACCTAAAATTGGTTCGCCAAATATGGATCTTGCAGAAATCACACGCTTTAACTCAATTGAAGAATTGGTAACGGACCCTACCGGTCAAATTCCAGCTCAATCCTCTGGTCGTGTAAAAAAATCTGCGACTACCTCATCTGACAAGGAGTAACTCGGGATGAAATATACCTTAACCCGTGCGAATCCCGATGCTGATCAATATCCACTTCAAGAGCGTCAGATCGTAACCGATCCGCTTGAAGAAGAAGTGAATAAAAATGTGTTCATGACTCGTTTAGAGGACTTGGCACATACAGCAGTAAACTGGGGACGTAAGAACTCAGTTTGGCCGTTTAACTTTGGTACATCGTGCTGCTACGTAGAGTATGCAACTACCTTAACAGGTGTGCATGACTTGTCACGTTTTGGTGCAGAAGTTATTCGTGCTTCACCGCGTCAGGCAGACTTGATGATTGTTGCAGGTACGTGTTTTGTGAAAATGGCACCTGTAATTCAACGTTTGTACGAGCAAATGCTTGAGCCTAAATGGGTTATCTCAATGGGCGCATGCGCAAACTCAGGTGGTATGTACGACATTTATTCAGTTGTACAAGGTGTGGATAAAATCATTCCTGTGGATGTGTACATTCCAGGTTGCCCACCACGTCCTGAAGCATTAATTCAAGCATTAATGTTATTACAAGACCAAATTCAATTAGAGCGTCGTCCGTTGTCTGCGGTGATTGGTGATGATCTTAAGCCAGTGTATAAGCCGAAGATGATGCCAGAACGTGACCGTAAGAATGCACAGCGTATTGCGGTGAAAAACTTACGCTCTATGGATGAAATTAAATAATTTAAACGTACAAATATTGATGCACCCGAAGGGTGTAGTTGTCGTTTAGGTTGACTGAATTTGTATTAAATAGGAAGCCAAGCCAATGGCTGAAACTGACATTGCTATGCCAGAATCAACAGCAGTTGATTCACGCCCAGCATTTGCAATTGTAGAAGAGCTCAAAACCAAATTTGGTGAGAACTTCTACGTGCAAACGACTTTTGAAGATTTTCCAACAGTCTGGGTTGAGCGCGCACGTGTACAAGAAGTTTTAATGTTCTTGCGTACAGTGTCACGTCCATACGTGATGTTGTTCGACTTGTCTGCGGTAGATGAGCGTTTGCGTACTCACCGCGATGGTCTACCTGCGTCTGACTTTACTGTGTTCTATCACTTGTTATCGCTAGAGCGTAACACGGACATTCGTATTAAAGTTGCGTTGAATGAGAGTGATCTCAATATTCCAACAGCAACCAACATTTGGCCAAATGCCAACTGGTACGAGC
Source organism: Acinetobacter sp. YH12136 (assembly GCF_013418545.1). NCBI lineage: Bacteria > Pseudomonadati > Pseudomonadota > Gammaproteobacteria > Moraxellales > Moraxellaceae > Acinetobacter > Acinetobacter sp. YH12136. The sequence continues at coordinate 29,041 of NZ_VPBV01000009.1, read as the reverse complement.
GTGAAGCTTACGATATGTTTGGTATCAACTTCGAAGGGCATCCAATGCTTCGTCGTATCTTGTTGCCAACATATTGGGAAGGTCATCCGTTACGCAAAGAGTATTCTGCACGTGCAACGGAATATACACCGTATATGCAGAACCAAGCCAAACAAGACTTCGAGCAAGAACACCTTCGCTTTGTGCCTGAAGATTGGGGCTTAAAGCGCGGTAATAAAGACGAAGACTTCATGTTCCTGAACTTGGGTCCTAACCACCCATCTGCGCACGGTGCGTTCCGTGTAATTTTGCAGTTGGATGGTGAAGAAGTGAAAGACTGTGTGCCAGATATCGGCTATCACCACCGTGGTGTGGAAAAGATGGCTGAACGTCAAACTTGGCATTCATTCATTCCGTATACTGACCGTGTGGACTATTTGGGTGGTTGTGCTCAAAACATGCCGTATGTGATGGGTGTGGAGCAACTGGCAGGTATTACTGTGCCAGATCGTGCACAATGTATTCGTGTCATGATGTCGGAATTATTCCGTATCAATAACCACTTATTGTTCATTGGTACTGCAATTCAGGATGCGGGCGGTATGACCCCTGTATTCTATATGTTCGCAGACCGTCAAAAAATCTACGATGCGATTGAAGCCATTACTGGTTACCGTATGCACCCAGCATGGTTCCGTATTGGTGGTACCGCACACGACCTACCAAACAACTGGCAGCACCTGATTCGTGAAATCTTGGAGTGGATGCCAAAACGTATGAATGAATACTACACTGCGGCATTACGCAACTCAGTATTCATGGGTCGTACGCAAGGCGTTGCACAGTATGATGCGAAATCTGCTTTGGCGTGGGGTGTAACAGGTACTGGTCTACGTGCAACAGGTATCGACTTTGACGTGCGTAAATACCGTCCATACAGTGGTTATGAGAACTATGACTTCGAAATACCTGTAGAGTACGAAGGCGATGCTTACGCACGTGTATTGGTTCACTTCCGTGAAATTGAAGAGTCATTGAAAATCATCAAACAATGTCTAGATAACATGCCTTCTGGTCCATATAAAGCGGATCATCCATTGGCTGTTCCACCACCAAAAGACAAGACATTACAAGATATTGAAACCTTGATTACGCACTTCTTAAGCGTGTCTTGGGGTCCTGTAATGCCTGCTGGTGAAGCATCTGTAATGGCAGAAGTGGTGAAAGGTGCATCTAACTATTACTTGACTTCAGATAAGTCGACGATGAGTTACCGTACCCGTATTCGTACACCAACTTTCACGCATTTACAGCAAATGCCTTCTGTGATTAACGGCAGTCTGGTATCTGACTTAATCATTTATTTAGCGACCATTGACGTCGTAATGGCAGACGTGGATCGCTAAGGGGTAAACGCATTATGATGATTTTGACTGATAAAAAGCCACGTGTGAATGTTGAAGGGATTTTAACTGCGGAAGAAATCCATGAAATTGAACATCACATTGGTCATTATCCGTACCCACGTGCAGCATCTTTAGATGCCTTGAAGTGTGTACAGCGCCGTAATGGCTGGGTAGATGACGCGCAGTTAAATGCAATTGCACAACTTCTCACCATCAGCGTTGCTGATTTAGAAGGTGTTGCAACATTCTATAACCGTATTTATCGCCAGCCTGTAGGTCGTCACGTGATTTTATTGTGTGACTCAATTGCATGCTTCTTGATGGGTGCAGAAACACTGGCAGAAGCATTCCAGCGTGAATTAGGCATTCAGTTTGGTCAAACGACTGCAGATGGTCGTTTCACGTTATTGCCAATTTGCTGTTTAGGAAATTGCGACAAGGGACCAACCTTGATGATTGATGAAGATACTCACGGTTTAGTTGAGGTGACATCGGTGCAACAGTTATTGGAGAAGTATGTATGAATACCGAACCAAGACCAATTTATGGTGACGGTAACCCAGAAACGCATCCATTAACTTGGCGTTTAAGCAAGCAAGAGCACGTGCGTAATGCAGATGATTACGAAGCGCTAGAAGGTTATGCGGGCTTTAAGAAAGCGATTTCTATGCCGCCTAAAGATGTGCTTGAAGTCATTAAAGCTGCGACAGTAAAAGGTCGTGGTGGTGCAGGCTTCCCAGCAGGGATCAAATGGTCACTGATGGCGCCAAACGACAATTCAGGTCCACGTTACCTGATTTGTAATGCCGATGAGATGGAGCCAGGTACTTTCAAAGACCGTTTGTTGATGGAAAAACTTCCTCACCAACTGATTGAAGGTATGTTGATTGCAGCTTATACGCTTGAAGCTACACACGGTTATATCTTTATTCGTGGCGAATACATCGAAGCTGCACAGTACTTAAATGAAGCGATTGAGCAAATTCGTGCCAAAGGTTATTTGGGCGAAAACATTTTAGGTACAGGTTGGGGCTTTGAGCTATACGTGCACACAGGCGCAGGTCGTTATATCTGTGGTGAAGAAACCGCATTGATTAACTCGCTTGAAGGTCGTCGTGCAAACCCACGTACTAAACCACCATTCCCGCAAGTTGCAGGGGCATGGGGTCGTCCAACGATTGTCAACAACGTAGAAACCTATAACAACTTACCTGCAATCATGTTGCGTGGTGCAGAGTGGTATATCGGTTTATCTGCAGGCAAATCGAAAGACCCTGGCACAAAAATTTACGGTGCTTCTGGTAAGGTGAAATTCCCAGGTCTATGGGAGCTTCCATTTGGTACGACTGCACGTGAAGTAATTGAAGACTATGCGGGTGGCATGCGTGATGGTTTGAAGCTAAAAGCATGGTTACCGGGTGGTGCATCTACCGACTTCTTGGCAGCAGAACACATTGACTTGCCAATGGATGCAGAAAGCATCATGAAGGCAGGTTCACGTTTAGGTACGTGTTTGCTTATGGTGGTCGATGAAACCCAGTGTATGGTTTCTGCAACCCGTAACTTAGAAGAATTCTTTGCGCGCGAATCATGTGGTTTCTGTACCCCATGTCGTGATGGTTTACCGTGGGCTGTAAAAGCACTCAAAGCAATTGAAAATGGCGAAGGGAAAGAAGAAGACATTCAACATCTTCAAGAACTCACCAAAAAATTGTGGATTGGTAAGACCTTCTGTGCTCACGCACCAGGTGCGATGGAGCCATTAATGGGCGCACTCAAATATTTCCGTGGCGAGTTTGAAGCAAAAGTGGCAAATAGCCGTCCTGCTGCTCAAGCTAGTAACGTAGAACAAGCTTAAGGAATTCGACTATGGCTACAATTCATGTCGATGGAAAATCGTACGAAGTCAATGGCTCGGAAAACTTGCTGCAAGCATGTTTGAGCCTTGGGATCGACATTCCGTACTTTTGTTGGCATCCATCCTTAGGTTCTGTCGGTTCTTGCCGTCAATGTGCCGTGACCCAATATGCGAACCCTGAAGATACTCGTGGTCGCTTGGTGATGTCATGTATGACACCTGCTGCTGACAATACCTATATCTCAATTGAAGACAAGGAAGCGACTGAGTTCCGTGCTTCAATTGTAGAGTTCTTGATGACTAACCACCCACACGACTGCCCAGTCTGTGAAGAAGGTGGTCACTGTCATTTACAAGATATGACTGTAATGACACAGCATGACCGTCGTCGTTACCGCTTCACCAAACGTACTCACTATAACCAAGAGCTAGGTTCGTTCATTGCACATGAAATGAACCGTTGTATCGCATGTTATCGCTGTGTGCGTTACTACAAAGACTATGCAGGCGGTACAGACTTTGGCGTTTATGCCAACGCATCACGTGTGTACTTTGGTCGTCCTGAGTCGGGTACTTTAGAATCTGAATTCTCTGGTAACTTGACTGAAGTATGTCCAACAGGTGTATTTACCGACAAAACGCACTCTGCACGTTATAACCGTAAGTGGGATATGCAATATGCGCCAAGCGTATGCCAAGGCTGTTCTTCAGGTTGTAACATCTCTCCGGGTGAGCGTTATGGCGAATTACGTCGTGTAGAAAACCGCTTTAACGGTGAAGTTAACCAATACTTCCTGTGCGACAAAGGTCGTTTCGGTACAGGTTATGTAAACCGTGAAGATCGTCCACGTCAGCCACAGTTCCGTAATGGTGCGAGTGTAGAAACCATTTCTGTAGATACTGCACTTGATACGATTATTGCCAAAGTTCAAGGCAAAAAAGTTTTGGGTATTGGTTCGCCACGTGCATCGCTTGAATCAAACTTTGCTTTGCGTGAGTTAGTGGGTCAAGACAACTACTCAACAGGCTTATCGCAAAAAGAGCAAAACTTGGTAGAGCTTGCAGCTTCAATCATGCAAACCGAAGGTATTTACAACCCAGGTATGCGTGAAATTGAAGATTACGATGCTGTGTTAATTTTGGGTGAAGATTTAACCCAAACTGCACCACGTATGGCCTTATCTGTCCGTCAAGCGGCGAAAAACAAAGCCAAAGAAATGGCTGCAGAGCGTCGTACCCCAGACTGGCTGGCTGAACCAGTGCAACGTATCGCACAAGATGCAAAATCACCAATTTACATTTTGGCTGCAACGCAAACGCGTTTAGCCGATGTAGCAACCGGTGAAGTGGTTGCATCTCCAAACGACATCGCACGTTTAGGTTTTGCGATTGCAGCTGCAGTAGCAGGCGATGTAATCACTGGTTTAGATGACGATGCCAAAGCATTTGCACAAACTATTGCCGACACGTTAAAAGCTGCGAAAAAGCCATTGGTGATTTCAGGTACAAGCTTACAAGAAGCTGCCATTATGGAAGCGGCTGCACAAGTGGCACAAAACTTGGGTGAGAACGCAGGTTTAACCCTAACTGTGCCAGAAGTGAACTCAATGGGCTTGGCAATTTTAGGTGGTCAAAGCTTAGAGCAAGCATTTGCACAAGATTATGATGCTGTGATTGTGGTTGAAAATGACTTATACCGTCGTTTACCTGCGGCACAAGTTGATGCCGCTTTGGCAAAAGCACAAGATGTAATCGTGCTTGATCATGCTGAAACAGCAACAGTGCAAAAAGCCAACATCGTACTTTCTGCAGCAAGCTTTGCTGAGGGGGATGGTACTGTAGTGAGCCAAGAAGGTCGTGCTCAACGCTTCTTCCAAGTGTATGACCCAAGCTACTACAAACCTGAACTAGCAATCAAAGAATCTTGGCGCTGGTTACACGCACTTGAAACAGGCTTAAAAGGTAAAGCAATTTCTTGGACTGTTTTAGATGACGTGATTGAATCTGTTGCGAAAAATATTCCAGCACTAGAAGCAATTCAGGATGTTGCACCAGATGCAGGTTTCCGTGTACATGGCTTGAAAGTTGCGCGTGAACCACGTCGTTACTCAGGTCGTACTGCAATGCGTGCGCCGTTATCTATTCACGAGCCAAAACAACCGACCGATGTCGATTCTGCATTAACTTTCTCTATGGAAGGTTATGTTGGTAACCAAACACCATCGGCACTTGTACCATTTGCATGGTCTGCAGGTTGGAACTCACCACAAGCTTGGAACAAATTCCAAGACAATGTGGGCGGTCACTTAAAAGGTGGTGATTCAGGCATTCGTTTATTCGATCGCTTAGCAAAACGTCCTGCACGTAGCTATGTGGCACCAGCACCTGTGCTAGCTAATCCTGAAAGCTTCCGTTTAATTCCAATGCATCACATTTTTGCATCGGGTGAATTTACGGTGAAAACACCTGCAATGGAAACGCGTATTCCTGAAGCTGTATTTGCTGTAGGCACTCAAGATGCGCAGCGTTTGAATGTACAAGATGGTCAAACAATTACCGTACAAGCAGGTGAAACGTCTATCGTACTGCCAGTACAAGTGATTGAATATTTACCTACAGGTTATATTGGCTACCCAATTGGTCTTGCACCAACGGTATCTCTTGCAGAGCCTGTTTCAGTCGCGGTAGGAGTGTAATTCATGCAACAAGAATTAATCCGTCAGACGCCGCTGTGGGCTGAGAACTGGCCAATTGCCTATTCAGTCATTCAAGCGATTGTCATCTTACTGGTTGTAGTATTGATTGCTGCGCTCATGTCTTTTATTGAGCGTCGTTTACTGGGCTTATGGCAAGACCGTTATGGTCCGAACCGTGTAGGTCCAGGTGGTATGTTCCAGATTGTAGCCGACATGCTTAAAATCATGTTCAAAGAAGACTGGACACCTAAATTTGCCGACAAACTAACCTTCCGTATGGCACCAGCAGTTGCAATGGCAACTGCGGTACTGTCGTTCATGGTTATTCCTGTATCACCTTATTTAGGTGTTGCAGACATGAGCATTGGCCTGTTGTTCTTTATGGCAATGGCTGGTATTGCAGTCTATGCGGTGTTATTTGGTGGTTGGTCATCAAACAACAAATACGCATTGCTTGGTGGTCTACGTTCAGCAGCTCAAACCATTTCGTATGAAGTGTTCTTGGGTATTTCACTCATGGGTGTGGTTGCAATTGCAGGCTCATTCAACATGCGTGAAATTGTTGAAGCGCAACGTGATGTTTGGTTTGTGATTCCACAATTCTTAGGTTTCTTGATTTTCGTGGTTGCTGGTGTTGCGGTAACACACCGTCACCCATTTGACCAACCAGAAGCAGAACAAGAATTGGCAGAAGGTTATCACGTAGAATATGGCGGTATGAAATGGGGTATGTTCTTCGTTGCAGAATATGTCAACGTGGTACTGATCTCTGCGCTTATCGTGACTTTATTCTTCGGTGGATGGCTTGCGCCGTTTAACCTTGAAATTCCATTCATTCCAGCAGCTTTCTGGTTCATTATCAAAACAGCATTCTTTGTAATGATGTTTGTCTTGGCACGTGGTTCTTTAATGCGTCCACGTTATGACCAAGTGATGAACTTTGGTTGGAAAATTTGCTTGCCATTGGCGCTTGTTAACCTTTTGGTAACTGGTGCTGTGATTCTTATGAATCATTCGGCCTAAGACAGCAGGGAGAACAATATGTTTAAGTTTCTAGCTGGGTTTGGGTCAATTGTACGTTCACTGTGGATGGTTTTCTCACACGTGACACGTAAACGTGACACCATTTTGTATCCGGAAGTACCAGCCGAAGAAATTGTACCTCCACGCTTCCGTGGTCGTATTGTGTTAACACGCGATCCAGATGGCGAAGAGCGTTGTGTTGCATGTAACCTCTGTGCAGTTGCTTGCCCAGTGGGTTGTATTTCACTACAAAAAGCAGAACAGGAAGATGGCCGTTGGTATCCGGAGTTTTTCCGTATCAACTTCTCACGCTGTATTTTCTGCGGTATGTGTGAAGAAGCATGTCCAACGACTGCAATTCAGTTAACACCTGACTTTGAGTTAGGTGAATATGTGCGTCAAGACTTGGTGTATGAGAAAGAACACTTACTCATTTCAGGTCCTGGTAAATATCCTGACTACAACTTCTACCGTGTAACGGGTATGGCTGTTACAGGTAAAGACAAAGGTCAAGCGCAACGTGAAAGCGCACCTATTGATGTACGGAGTCTATTACCATGATGTGGCCGTTTTATTTGATGGCACTCGTGGCCATTGTTTCTACGGTTCGTGTAGTGACTAACGCGAACCCAGTACATGCTTTATTAAGCTTGATCGTGTCATTACTTGCGGTTGCAGGCATGTTCATGATCGTGGGTGCACCATTTGCTGGCGCCTTGGAAATCATTGTTTATGCGGGTGCGATCATGGTCTTGTTCGTATTCGTGGTGATGATGCTCAACCTTGGTCAGCAAACTGTTGAGCAAGAGCGTAAATGGTTGACTTCATCAACTTGGGCATACCCAGCTTTGATGAGCTTCCTGATTGGTTTGGTTTTAGTGTGGTCATTAAGCTCAGACTACACTGCACCAAGCGCACTTATGGGCACCGAAATGGTGGGTCCAAAAGCAGTGGGTCAAGCACTCTTTACTCAGTACTTATTGTTGGTTGAAGTTGCCGCAATGTTATTACTTGCAGCTTTGGTTGCAGGCTTCCACATCGGTAAACGTGAACCAAGTGCAGAAGAGGAAAAAGAATAATGGGCAACATCCCTTTAGAACATGGTTTGATTGTCGCAACCATTCTTTTTGCACTCGGTTTTTACGGTGTGATGGTGCGACGCAACCTACTATTTATTTTAATGGGCCTTGAAATCATGATGAACGCTGCGGCATTGGCGTTTGTCTTGGCTGGTAGTGCATGGGTACAACCAGATGGTCAGATCATGTTTATCCTGATCTTGACACTTGCTGCGGCAGAGGCGTGTATCGGTCTTGCGATCGTCCTTCAGTTCTATCATCGCTTCCATCATTTGGATGTGGATGCTGCTAGTGAGATGCGCGGATGAGTTATTTATATCTAACAGTATTGTTTCCGCTCATTGGTTTTATCCTTTTAGCGGCAGGGCGTAACAACTTACCTGAAAAAGTTGCTGCGATTATTGGCGTAGGTTCAGTGGGTCTGTCTGCATTATTTGCGCTAATTGCAGGCATGGACTTTGTGAACAACGGTTCGGTTGCAACGACTCAACATTTATGGACTTGGTTCAATGTGGGTGGTTTTGCACCTGCGTTTAGCTTGCACTTAGACGGTTTATCTTTGCTCATGCTGGGCATGATTACAGGCGTGGGTTTCTTAATTCACATCTTTGCATCATGGTATATGCGTGGTGAAGAAGACTTTGCACGTTTCTTCTCTTACTTCAACTTGTTCGTTGCGAGCATGTTGTTGTTGGTACTTGGCGATAACTTGGCGTTATTGTTCCTAGGTTGGGAAGGTGTAGGTTTGTGCTCTTACTTGCTGATTGGTTATTACTACCAAAACCCTGCAAACGGTTTTGCAGCAATCAAAGCATTTACCGTAACACGTGTGGGTGACGTTTTCCTACTGATCGCGTTGTTCTTGTTGTATCAACAATTTGGTACGTTGAACACACAATACATCGTAGAAAATGCAGCCAATGTAATGACTCAAAGCTCGTCGATCACCATTTGGACAGCGTTAATGTTGTTCTTGGGTGCTGCGGGTAAATCTGCACAAATTCCGTTGCAAACTTGGTTAGCCGATGCGATGGCAGGTCCTACACCTGTATCTGCATTAATCCACGCTGCAACCATGGTAACTGCGGGTGTTTACTTATGCTGCCGTATGTTCAGCGTATTTGAACTTGCACCTGAAGTGATGTTATTCATTTCAATTACAGGTGCTGTGACCTTGCTAGTTGCTGGTTTTGCAGCATTGGTTCAAACCGACATCAAACGTATTTTGGCTTACTCAACTATGAGTCAGCTGGGTTATATGTTTATGGCAGTTGGTGCAGAAGCATACCAAGCGGGTCTATTCCACATGTTAACTCACGCATTCTTCAAGGCATTATTATTCTTGTCTTCTGGTGCGGTGATTTTGGCTTACCATCACGAACAAAACATTTTCAAAATGGGTGGCTTGTTCTACAAGAACAAATTCCTATTTGCATGTTTCGCAATTGGTGGCGGTGCATTGGCAGCGATTCCATTCTTGACCATTGGTTTCTTCTCAAAAGACGCTATTTTGGCAGCAGTTTGGACGCAAAGTCATATCGCAGGTATTCCGCTATATAACACCTTATATTGGGTGGGTGTAGCAGGTGCATTCTTAACGTCAATTTATACATTCCGCTTAATTTGGGTTGTATTCTTTGGTAAAGAAAACACACCGTATCACGAGATCAAAGGCGCAACTTACTGGTTCCCATTGGCAGTGCTTGCAGTACTTTCAACTGGTTTAGCGATTGTATTAAAAGCACCAGTGATGAGCATTCTTGATGCTGCAAAAATCCCAGCATTTGTGATTCCTGAAGCATTAGAAGCAGGCGCACATGGTGCAGAGTATGTTGCAATTGGTGTGGCTTTGGCTGGTTTAGCAGTAGGTGTGGTGTTATTTGCCTTTGCTTACAATGCTGTAAAAGGTTTTGCGCAAACTTCATTGGGCGCAGGCCTTGCCAACATTTGCCGTAATGCACTTGGTTTCGATGCGTTGTATGACATCGTATTTGTAAAACCATTCTTGCTGATTGCCAAACTATTAGGTCGTGATCCAGTTGATGGTATGTGGTTGGTACTGCCTGCACTGGTGAAAGGTGGTCATAGCTTCACAAGTTCACGTCAAACAGGTTCATTGCGTGAGTACGCATCGAGTATGGCACTTGGTGTGGTGGTCTTACTAATGATCTTGATCGTGATTCAGGTCGTGGGGAAATAAGATGGATACTCCAAACAATTTAATTCTACCCGCGCTGATCCTTGTTCCGTTCATTGCAGGTTTTATTTGCTGGTTGGTCGATAAACTCGACGATAAATTACCGCGTTACATTGCTTTAGTGGGCATGCTCGTTACTTTGGGCTTAACTGTCGCATTGTGGCAAGGTGCTAGCTATAACTATGAATTAGGCGCTCAAGTTCCAACTTGGTCGGCTGAATTTATGCTGCCTTGGATTCAAACCCTAGGCATCAACATTCACTTAGCGGTGGATGGCTTATCTTTACTCATGGTGGGTTTAACTGCATTACTGGGTATTTTAGCGGTAGGCTGTTCATTTGGTGAGATTCAAAAGAACGTCGGTTTCTTCCACCTTAACCTTTTATGGTCTTTGGGTGGGGTAATTGGCGTATTCCTTGCGATTGACTTGTTCCTGTTCTTCTTCTTCTGGGAGATGATGCTTGTACCAATCTACTTCCTGATTGCGTTATGGGGTCATAAAGGTTCAAATGGTCGTTCACGTGTTTACGCTGCAACCAAATTCTTTATCTACACGCAAGTTGCTGGTTTAATCATGTTGATTGGTATCTTAGGTCTAGTGATCTATGGATACATGATGTCAGGTACTATTTCATTCAACTACAACTATTTATTGGCTGTAGCGAATACCCTTGACGCACAATTACCAGCAGTCGCTTATGCCTTGATGATCTGTTTATTCATCGGTTTTGCGGTAAAACTTCCAGTTTTCCCATTACACGGTTGGTTACCAGATGCACACGCACAAGCGCCTACAGCGGGTTCTGTCGACCTTGCAGGTATTTTGATTAAAACTGCGGCATACGGCTTATTACGTTTCGTGATTCCATTCTTCCCAGCGGCTTCTGCTCAGTTTGCAGACATTGCCATTATTTTGGGTTTAATTGGTGTGTTCTACGGCGCGTGGTGTGCTTTCCAGCAAACCGATATGAAGCGTTTACTTGCCTATACCTCAATTTCGCACATGGGCTTTGTATTACTTGCAATTTATGCAGGTAATATCCTGACTTACCAAGGCTTAATGATCATGATGTTGGCACATGGCTTGTCATCTGCAGCATTGTTCATTATGTGTGGTCAAATTTACGAGCGCGTACATACACGTGACATGCGTTTAATGGGCGGTATTCGTGGTCAATTCCAATACCTTTCATTCTTCCTGATGTTCTTTGTGGCTGCGTTAGTCGGTATTCCTGGTTTAGGTAACTTTATTGGTGAATTCCTGATTTTAATGGGTTCATTTGAACAGTTCCCAGCCTTCACAATTATTGCGGCAATCAGTTTAGTTTTTGCAGGTGTTTACGGTTTAATCCTGATTCACAAAGCCTTATTTGGTGTACCAAATGAAGAGCAAAAACAACACTATGCAAATCCGTTAAAAGATTTAAATGCACGTGAAGTTGTGATTCTTTCAATTTGTGCGCTGGGTCTAGTATGGCTTGGTCTGTATCCACAAACCTTCCTTGATATTTCAAATTCAAGTATGGCGTGGTTAGCAAATAGCTACATCCCAGTTCAAGAAGTAGTTGAAGTTACACAAGAAGTAACAGCTCAACTCGAAAATGTGGAGATCCAATAAGCCATGAACTTCACAATGTCATTTTCTGAGCTTATGCCTTTAGCTCCTGTGATGATCGTGGCTTTAACTGCGATTATCGTGATGATCCTTACTGCAATTAAGCGTAACCATAACTTAATTGCTACAGCATCAGTGGTGGGCTTGAACCTCGCTGCGGCTTACCTTTTACTCATGATGTTTGGCGGGAATTTTGCTCCTGCCAGCGTGATGGGCATGTTTATGATTGATCCGTTCACCTTGTTATATCAACTGGTGATTCTGATCGCTGCATTAGCATGTTCTACTTTGTCACATGCGTATATTGAAACGTATAAAGACAACCGCGAAGAACTCTACATCTTAATGTTGTGTTCAGTGGCGGGCGCTATGTTGATGGTGTCAAGCTCGCACTATGCGTCGTTCTTCATTAGCCTTGAGTTAATGTCAATTCCTGTTTATGGCTTATTGGCATACACTCACCAACGTTCTAAATCTTTAGAAGCAGGCGTGAAGTACTTAGTCTTGTCTGCAACCGCATCTGCAATGTTGCTTATGGGTATGGCGTACATTTATGCATACACTGGTTCATTGTCTTTCTATGACTCTGTACAAGCATTAATGCAAAATATCCAACAGCCATTGGTAGTTTTAGGTCTAGGCTTAATTGTCTTTGCTGTTGCATTTAAATTGTCGTTGGCACCATTCCACAAATGGACGCCAGACGTTTATGACGGTGCGCCTGCACCAATCGCAACCTTTCTTGCGACTGCAGCAAAAGTAGCAACCATTGGTTTGTTTGTACGTTACATTTTGGGTTCAGGTGCAATCCTGATCGAGTCAATTGTAACCATCATGACCATTATTGCTGTGCTTTCAATTTTGGTGGGTAACTTCCTAGCTGTACGTCAAGTTAACTTGAAGCGTATTTTGGCTTACTCATCTATTGCGCACTTTGGTTATTTGTTGATTGGTTTAATCAGCATGACCTATGCAAGTTTGGGCAATGTCAGCGTATATGTGATCACTTATGTATTGACCACCATTGGTGCGTTCGGTGCAGTGGCATTAATGTCTAGCCCGTATAACAACGTAGCTGAAGCAGAAAGCTTAGCAGACTACCGTGGTTTGTTCTGGCGTCGTCCTGTATTGACTGCTGTATTAACTGTCATGATGCTTTCTCTAGCAGGTATTCCACTCACTGCAGGCTTCATTGGTAAGTTCTTGGTGGTGATGGCTGCTGTTACGACTCAGCACTGGTTCTTAGCTGCGATGATCATCGTAGGTTCAGGTATTGGTTTGTACTATTACTTACGTGTAATGGTGGTGATGTATATGACACCGCCAGATGAACCAAAAATGGACGCTGTTGATCATTGGGGTCAAAAAGTGGGCGGTATTATGGTATTGGCTGCAGCTTTAGCGGTATTGGTGATTGGTGTTTATCCAGACCCAATTATCAAAATTGCACTTGAAGCTGAAATTTTGTCACCAATCCATTTCATGCTGTCACAGCAATAATTTGAAAGAAGTTTAACTTTCAGTCAAAAAGCCTTCATAAATTGAGGGCTTTTTGGTTTATATACACAATAAAAACAGCATATAATAAAATGATATTTGCTTTTCTTTCCTTTTAGGTGTTCTCCCGTGGCTATTCATGAAATCCGACATCCGCTTATTCGTCATAAATTAGGGCTATTACGTCGTGCTGATATCAGCACCAAAAACTTCCGTGAATTGGCACAAGAAGTCACCATGTTGCTGACTTATGAAGCGACCAAAGATTTGCCTATGGTCGAGCACGAAATTGCGGGTTGGAATGGTGCAGTCACTGTAGACCGTATTGCGGGTAAAAAAATTACGGTTGTGCCTATTTTACGTGCAGGTATTGGCATGTTAGATGGTTTCTTAAACTTGATTCCAAGTGCCAAAGTGTCTGTACTTGGCTTGGAACGTGATGAAGAAACTTTAGAAGCGCGTACGTACTACAAAAAATTAGTACCAGATGTACAAAACCGTATTGCGATGATTATTGACCCTATGCTTGCCACAGGTTCATCTTTAGTGGCAGCGATTGATTTGCTCAAAGCCAGTGGTTGTAAAGACATTCGTGTGATGGTTTTGGTTGCAGCGCCAGAAGGCATTCAACGTGTAGAAGCCGCGCATCCAGATGTGGTGATCTTTACTGCATCGGTAGATGAAGGTTTAAACCAAGATGGTTATATTGTGCCTGGCTTGGGTGATGCAGGCGATAAAATTTTTGGTTCAGTGCAAAAAGATTAAGCCGAATGTCGGTGAAAAAGAGGCATTAACTGCCTCTTTTTTATATACTCATATAAAGTGCAGCTCGTAAAAGGTTAAGCCATGAAATCTGAACAATATCAAGGGAAAATCAAACAATATAATGCCGAAAAAGGCTATGGATTTATTGCCGCACCTGAAGGTGAAGTGTTTTTCCATATCTCGGATTTTCCTGCGGCTGAAGGCGAGCCAAAGCGCAATGATCGCGTTAAATTTAATGTGGTTCAAAATGGTGATCGTTATAAAGCCATTAATATTGAACCTGTAGAAGATAAATCCAAAAAAGCAAAAAAAGCCAAAGCGGTTGCTGCGAATACGTCGATTACGTCTGCATTGTTATCAAACTTAAAGCGTTAGTTTTAAATGTTTTCATGCACAGAAAAGAGGCATTTTCGCCTCTTTTTTTGTACAATAATCAAAAATTAACGTGAAAAGAGTAATTTATGTTTTTAGAAGGGAAAATAAAAACTTATAACGAAGAACGAGGCTTTGGTTTTATTCAAATAGAAGGAGAGCCTAAAGATTTATTTTTTCATATTAAAGATTTTCCCAATAAAAATATTCCACTAAAAGTGGGAGAAAATCTAAAATTTCGTAAAGTAGAAGAAAATGGCAAGTTCAAAGCAGATAATATTGTCCGTCTAGATATTAAGGTTGCAGTCGAAAGGCATACACCTCAATCAAGGGCAATTCATACGACAAAGCAGAATCATAAAAGACAGCAGAAGTCTGAAAATAACTCATCCAATTTTGTGACTTATATGGGTATATTGATTATATTCGGCTTGGCTTATGCAGTATTTAATAAGTACCAAGCTTGGCAAAATAGTCAGCCTGAAGCTTTATCAGTACAAAAAGTAGTAGAAGTTCCTGTTGTTGAACAGAACTTTACTTGTGATGGGCGTGAGCACTGTAGTCAAATGACGTCTTACGAAGAAGCATTATTCTTTATACGAAATTGTCCAAATACTAAAATGGACGGTGATGGTGACGGCATACCGTGTGAGAGTCAGTTTAATCGCTAAAAAAAGAGTACCATCATCGGTACTCTTTTATAAACTATTTCGCGTCGCAAAACTTCATAAATGCCTTTAAGCCAGGCCCTTGGTATTTCTGACGATGCACCAACATGAATAACGGGCGCGTCAGTTGCCAGAAAGGTGTATCTAAAATCACCAATTGACCTTTTTCTAGTAAAGGTTCAATCGCCAATCGTGAAATACACGACATACCAATCCCACCTGCGACAATTTTTAAAATCGCTTCGTTATGACCCAAAGTTAAACGAATATTGGCATCAGGCAGGTCTTTTAAAATTGCATTGTCAAACACTTCACGGGTACCTGAACCTTCTTCACGTAAAATCCACTCGGCATCTTCAAAATCTGCAATGCTTAAAGCACGGTTTAACTGCGCTAGAGGATGACTTGGCGCACAGCACACTGCAAGTTCATCATCACGCCAATGAATACATTGGAGTTGGGGTAAGTGACAAGAACCTTCAATCAGTGCTAAATCTAGCTGAAATTGGTTTACAGCTTCAATCATTTGGCGGGTATTGCCCACTTGTAACTGTAAATGCGCCTGCGGCTGAATTTGCAAAAAGTCTGCCATTAAATCAGGCATCAAATAGTCACTAATGGTAAGAGTTGCACCTAAACGCAAATCAATACTTTGTAGCTCGCCTTTAGCGGCTTGCTCAAATGCTTCACAACGACCCAAAATTTCTAAGGCTTGTGGCAATAAAAAACGACCTAAATCGTTCAGCTGTAGGCGCTTACCCAAACGGTCAAACAGTGGAGCGCCTAAGCCATCTTCCAAATCTGCTAAGGCCATGCTTGCAGCACTTTGGGTGAGTTTAACGGCATCACTGGCTTTGGTTACTGTCCCTTCTTGGGCAACTGCTACAAAAACCGCCAACTGGCGTAAAGTCATGCGCATGAATCAAGCCTTAACATTTAAAAAATATTCATAAATTACCCCGACATGCTAACATGAGCACAGTCTTTCATGCCACGCTCAAATCATGTCAATTGAAAAATTTACTTTAGAAAAAGTGCTTTCGGTTCATCGTTGGACCAACACCTTGTTTAGCTTCACCATGACCCGACCTGCGCATTTTAAATTTACCGCAGGGCAGTTTGCACGTATCGGGTTAAAAGTGGGCGATGAATTGGTAGTACGTGCTTATTCGGTGGTGTCATCACCCTTTGATGAAACTTTAGAGTTTTTCTCGATTGTCGTGCCAGATGGTGCATTTACTTCTAACTTGCAGCACCTTCAAGTGGGGGATGAGCTGTACTTGGAAAAAATCCCTTATGGTTTTTTGACCTTGGCGCGTTATCAGTTGCCTGCGCCACACGATTTATGGTTGTTGGCCACAGGTACAGGTCTTGCACCGTTTTTATCCATGCTGCAAGATTTTGAAACGTGGACAAAATATCAATATATCTATTTGGTTTATAGTGTGCGCACCGAAGCCGAATTAGCTTATGTCGATAAAATTCACGAAATTGCCGAAACTTTTGGCGAAGGGCATACAGGCTTTGAGTTTATCCCAATTATCACTCGCGACCCTCAAGCTGCTTTGCATGATCGTTTGCCTGTATTAATTGCGAATGGCGAACTGGAACAGGCTGCAGGCAGTGTACTCAACCCTGAAACTAGCCATGTGATGTTATGCGGTAACCCTGCCATGGTTGATGATACCAAAGAAGCCTTAAAAGCACGTGGTTTAACCATGAATCGCCGCGGGGAAGGTAATATTGCAGTTGAAAATTATTGGTGAGGATGTGATACAACTATTCAAATATCAACTGTTCAAATATATAGCCAGCGCAGGGCTGATGTTTATAGTCGCACAAACCGTACAGGCTGAAACGGTGGAAACTCAGGTTGCTGTGCAAGATCACGTACTCATTTATGATGGGCCACTTAGCCCTGAAGCCAACGCACGTGCAGCGGAATTACTTAAACAGTCAGATAAAATTGATACCTTAAAAATCAACAGTCGGGGTGGCGAGATCGGCTTAGGTATTGATTTGGGCAATTTGGTCTTTGACCATCAACTTAATGTAGAAGTTGCGCAGTATTGCTTTTCTTCTTGTGCTAATTATGTGTTTCCTGCGGGCAAAGTAAAATATTTAAACTTGCGTAGTCAGTTGGGTTGGCATGGTGGCAGTTTGCAAAAAATGCAATTTGAAAGTGCCGAAATGGAACAAATGTATAATGAATATATTGGCCCAATCCGTGCAAAGGAAACCGCTTTTTTTCAGAAAATTAAAGTTCAGCAAAGCTCAACCATTGCAGGGCAGACTCCTGAATATGAAAAATATCAAGCGCTATACATCTAAGAAAATGCGAAGTTTTGGCATAGATCAGGTGCGTTATAAACAATGGCTATGGTTGCCTAAAGCGCGCTTTGAAAATAAGTGTATTTTCACCATTCGCTAAAACATGGTTGTTCAAGTTATTTCATCATCTACAAAAAACCTCATCTACTGTTTGGCAGATGAGGTTTTTTGATATTCGTGCGGCTCAATTTTAAAATAATTAATGCACAAACATATCCATATATTCGCGGATTTCCTGAATCGCGCTATCGACATCGCTACTTAGCCAAGTCGGTTCAAAAAAACCTGCATAATGCTCTAAGCGCTCTTGAGGAACCACCAAACGCACAGGACATTCTTCTTCAAGTAAGCGCCACGGTAAAATTGGCACTTCATTATCCAGAAATGCAGCAATGTTGCGAATATCAATGATCATGGCATTCACACAATCTGGAAATGGCATGACCGAAAATTCTTCGGTACGACGACGGAAATATTCCAAATCGCCCCATTTGAGCAGATAGCTGGGCTTGCTAAATTCAATAATACCAATGAGATGCCCATCACGGGTATAGTGCAAGGCACATTGATGAGTGACGTCAGTGTCAAGATCAAGCGATACACTTTGTTGACGATACGCCATAAAGTTCAAAGTACACAAAAAAACGGTACGTGATTATAGCGCATTTCCCCGTGAGAGGCAGCTTTGTCGATATTGGGCAACATAGGTGGTACTTGAGGTATATTACATCTTTTCACCATCTTGCTATGTATTGTCACACAATAAGCGTGAGGAGCTTGTTAGTATGAAAATTCATCAGATAAATACATAAGTGAGGGGAACATGCCGCATGATTTCAATAAACCACCTCATGTAAACTCAGCTGAAGACATTAAGCGAAAAAAACGTATTCCAGTCTATATGCTTCTACTGGTGGGAATCTTTTTATTGGCATTGCTGATTTACATGATGGCGGATCGCAATCCGAGTCCGAGCGAAGCACCTCCTGGACATCCTAATCCAACCGTACAACAAGCAACGCCAAATAGCACGACAACGGGCACAGCTGGAGATGAAGCACGTGCAGAGGACAGCAATACTGCAACAGCAACAGATCGGTAGTTTAGCCTAAGCGTCAAAAAATCGTATTTACAAATTCAGCCTTGCCTAGATGCAGGGCTTTTTTGTGGATTTTCGCAAGGTTTATTATCCCTCCTTTGTAGAATTGTTGCGATTCTGCATCCCAAGGTTGAATAAAAAATATGCAAATTCTATGGTGGGTAGAGCTTTACTCAATAATTTGAATCGATAAAAAGCAGTTTTGCGCTGTAGTGCAAACCTAAAAATGAAGCTAATCACCATGAGGATTAAACAAGATGAATGATTATTTTAATGGGAACCTACATGGCAGAGGTTTTGATGCCATGTATTATTGGGAGCAATTTCAACCCATTTTAGCTGCAGTCGCAATTTTACTTGTCGGGTGGGTGATTGCATTATTGGTTGCGGGTGGAATTAAAAAGGTTCTACAAAAATTAGGTACCGATCAAAAATTATCAAATGCAACGGGGCATCGTTCAAATATTGAAGTGATTGTGTCGCGGGTCGTGTTTTGGGTGATTTTAATTATTGCGGTCATTGGTGCGCTGAATGTGTTGAATCTGACCAGTGTCAGTGGGCCATTCAGTAATATGATTCAGCAGTTCTTACTGTTTATTCCTTCTTTACTGGCTGCTGTAGCCGTTGCTTTTATTGGGTGGATTTTGGCAAATCTGGTCAAAGTGGGGATGCAAAAACTGTTGGCACGTACTCAGTTGGATGAAAAACTCAGCGCCGATGTGGGTGTGAGTGGCTTAAGTCAAAATATCAGTGAAATTGTTTATTGGCTGATTTTATTGCTGTTCTTGCCAATTGTGCTGTCAATTTTAGGCTTAAACGGTCTGTTGTTCCCTGTGCAAAACATGGTGAATGAAGTTGTGCTGTATTTACCGAACATCTTCATTGCAGGTGTGATTGTTTTTGTAGGATACATTCTGGCAAAAATTGTTCGTGGCATTGTCGAAGGTTTATTGGGTAGCTTGAATATTCAACAGCATGCTGAAAAAGTTGGCATCTTCAAAAATTCAAATTTACCTAAATTACTCGGTTCGTTTGTTTTCGCCTTGGTGATCATCACCGCCTTGATTATTGGTTTTGAGGCACTTGGAATTGAAGCCATTTCGCAGCCTGCGACAGCCATGCTGTATGAAATTATGAATGCGATCCCGCATATTATTGCGGCAGGTCTGATTCTTATTTTGGCTTATGTGGTGTCGCGTTTTGTAGCCAATATTGTGGTGGAAGTGGTTGCAGGTACAGGAGTCGATGATATTCCTGCCAAACTCGACTTACAGCGCTTTTTAGGTACGACTAAAATTTCATGTGTGGTTGGTTATCTGATCGTATTCTTTACCATGCTATTTGCGGTATCTGAAGCGGCGAACCGTTTGGGCTTTGATCAAGTCAGCGGCTTGATTGCCATGTTTATCCAATTTGGTGCAGATATTCTGCTGGGTGCTGTCATTTTGGTGGTGGGTTTCTGGCTTGCGAATTTGGTTGCCAAAGTGGTACAGCGCGGTGAATATAACAGCTCGCGTTGGTTGGCAAACTTAGTCCGTATTTTAATTATGGGCTTGGTGGTTGCCATGGGCTTACGCGCGATGGGTATTGCAGACTCGATTGTGAACTTGGCTTTTGGTTTAACCCTCGGTTCTGTTGCAGTGGCTTTCGCACTTGCCTTTGGTTTAGGTGGTCGTCAACCTGCAGAACGTGTGTTAACTGATTTGATTGATAAAGCTAAACGTGAGGCAAATCAACCGAATCCTTTGCACAAGACAGAAACGGCAACGTCAGCATCAAATGTGATGACACCTATTGTATCTGAGCAGCCACAAGCGTCTGTAAGTGATGTGACTACAACACCTGAAGCGGCAACTGATCATGCTGTGCCAGATACGTTAAAGGTTGATCCTGAACATCCACCAGTCAATAACCCATTTGGTTCGACAGGTGAGGCTGAACCAGATGTTGATGAACATCCAAAAAATGACCCGAAATAACCTGTTCAAATTTTGATTTGAATCGCTAAGATGATCGACCAATCACCGTATTGGTCGATTTCTTTTCGGTATTCATTAAAAAAGAGGAAACGATAATGTCCAAATCAGCACCCGATAAGTTTTTTGCCCCAATCGTGATTGCTGGCATCACCATCGGCTTTTTTGTTGCAGCCTATAAATTTGTTTTTGCCAAGCCAGAAGCCACCGCAAAACCAACTGAAAATGTTGAGAAAAATCATCCAAAAGAGGATAGACCAAGCTCTTAAATTATGTTAAAAATTAATCAACTTTGGCAGGAATGAGCCAAAGACTGATTTGGATAAATCAGATCAATAACTTGGAAAGCTTGATGAGGGTTTAAGGGAAAAATAAAAAACTTGGGTTTTAACCAAGCTGAAATATTTGAGTCTTAAAATTCGCGCAAGGATGACAATAATGAGAGAAATCAATATGCTAAACAAATTACGTATCAGTTTAAAAGTTCAAGTGGCAAATTCGTTACCTATGCATCAACAAAATGCTGTGCTTAAAATGCAGCAAACTGAATCACGTTTGGCAAATACGCCAAAATTGGTATTATTTCGTACCGATTATTTAGAATAAAATAACAGGATTCACGTATTGCTAAGTCTTTATAGTACGTGACGGTGTTAAAGAAAAAGCCAGTTTAGAAAAACTGGCTTTTGTCATTTTGCAATTTGATTAGCAAGATCAATATTGCTCTGTTTAGACTGGAGGCATTCCTAGTTCATACCTTATTCGCATGTCATTTGGAAGCTAGCTTAAACGTACTCCGATGCCGCATGTGCAGATGACCACGCCCATTGGAAATTATAGCCGCCCAAATGTCCTGTTACATCTAAGACTTCTCCGACAAAATACAAGCCTTTTTGTTTTTTACTTTCCATGGTTTTAGAGGAAACTTCTTGGGTATCGACTCCGCCTAAAGTGACTTCGGCAGTACGATAACCTTCTGTGCCCGATGGTTTGACTTCAAAGGCATTTAAACGTGCTGCAATCTGTTCTAGTTTTTCATCACTGATATTGCCAATTGCCGTTTCAGAGAGCGTAGGCCAGATCAGTTGCTGCAATTCAGCCACTACACTTTTTGGCAAATGTTCGCTGAGCAAGGTGCGTAGTAAAACTTTAGGACTGCTTTGCTTTTTGTTTTTAAAAAAGTCATAGAGTTCTAAGTATGGCAAAAAGTTAATTTTAAAACTTTGTCCGACATCCCAATAATTAGAAAGCTGTAAGGCGCTTGGCCCACTCAAACCACGATGGGTAAATAGCAATGCTTCGGTAAAACTATTTAATGAATTTGATAAAGTCGCATCCACCGCATTACCGCTTAAACGTGTAGTGACTTCTTTAAAGCTGTCTGAGAAGGTAAAAGGCACTAAACCTGCACGGGTCGGGTAAACACGATGACCAAACTGTTTAGCAATTTCATAGCCAATTCCAGAGCCACCTAAAGTTGGAATAGATAAACCACCTGTGGCTACAACCACAGCGCTTGCTTGGAAATACCCTAAAGTCGTTGCAATTTGGAAACCTTGATCATCTAGGGCATTCACAGCTTTGACTTCACAATTAGTTTGAATATTGACCAGATTGGTTTTTTCACATTCGGCTAAGAGCATGGCTAAAATTTCTTTAGCGCCGTTTAAGGTGAATAATTGTCCGTGTTTACGTTCTTCATATTCAATGCCGTATTCGCAGACCAAACCAATAAAATCCCAATTGGTATAACGGGTGAGTGCAGAAATGACAAAGTGTGGATTATGTGAAATATAATGGTTTGGCTCGACTTCTAAGTTGGTAAAGTTACATTTACCACCACCCGACATTAGAATTTTTTTGCCCACTTTATTGGCCTTTTCCAGTACCACAACCGAACGCCCACGTTTGCCTGCTTCAGCAGCCAACATCAAGCCTGATGCACCTGCACCTAAAACAACAACATCAACCTGATGAACCATGAGTATTACTCGGTAGACGAAAAGCGAGTAATTATAAAAGATTTGTGGGGGTTTTAATATGCTTTAAGCTTTCCTTGCAAGCCACCTGTATGAATGGCCAGGATTCGAGTGTGGGCAGGGAAATGATTGTGCTGGATTAAATCAAGAAGTCCCATCATCATTTTACCTGTATAAATGTGTTCGAGTGGAATTTGATATTTTTGCTCAAAATTTTGAATAAATTTCAATAATTCAGGTGTAGTTTTGGCATAGCCGCCACCACAATAGGCATCGGTTAAAGACCAATTGCTTTTATCGGTCCATTGTTGAATGTCCTGTTTGAGAAAATCACCTTTCAAGGCTGAAAACCCTAAAACTTGCTGTTGTTCCGAGCTACTTTCAATGATGCCCACAATTGTTCCACCAGTACCCACAGCACAACAAATTACGTCATAATTTTCTAAATCATCAGGGGAGAGGATTTCCTGTGTCCCTTGAATGGCAAGGGAATTGCTTCCACCCTCTGGAATAATAAAGGCTTGAGGATATTGCTGTTGAAGTTGTTGTAAATATTCCACTTCATGGCGCAGACGATATTCGGCTCGGCTGACAAAATGCAGTTGCATGCCAAAATCTTGCGCTGTTTGTAGGGTAGGATTTAAGTCTTGGGTCGCAAGTTCTTGACCACGAATGATGCCAATACTTTGAAAGCCAAAGCGTTGAGCTGCATAAGCCGTTGCTGCAATATGATTGGAAAATGCACCGCCAAAAGTGAGGACTTGAGAAAAACCTTGCTGTTGTGCTGCCAAGAGGTTGTATTTGAGTTTAAAAAACTTGTTGCCCGAAATCTGGGGATGAATCTGATCAAGGCGTTTGATGGTCAGTTGAACAGGCTGGGGAAGTTCTAATGTTTGATAAGGGGTAGGAAAAGCAATGTGATCAAACATTTTTTGCGAACGAGAAATGAATTTGACCACATTGTAAATGTATTTGATTGAGAATGTCAGTGTTGGTTTATGAGTCGGTATCCACCGACGTGATCACCGACATACCAGGGCGTAGATTTTCGATCCCTTTTTGATTCGGATCAATGGTGATACGTACCGCTATACGTTGAACGACTTTGGTAAAATTTCCTGTGGGATTGTCAGGTTTAAGTACACTGAACTCTGAACCCGCAGCGGGGGGAAATCTGTTCCACATGGCCTGGCTCATTGAGCAATGTCCAAACAATAGGTATCGCTATTCCACGATAGACGATAGCTAACATCAAGATATTGATATCTCGTTTTCCCCATTTCCAGTTGGTTCTATCCAAAGTTAATTGGACTTTATCGAATAAAAATATATTGAAAATTAATTGAGAAATTTGACGATAATCGAAATACTGATCTGCAAAGAAGCGTTGTATACGTCGATAAAATGATTGTGGTAAGCACGTGATGGGTAAGGCTTTAGATGCAGAAGAAAGATTACATGTCTGTTTTACAATTAATGCAAGCATAATCAGTGTAAAACATTTTACATGTGACTTGTTTCACTTTAGATATTTGTTTAAGATGAGATGTAACTCATTGAAATGTGTCATCATATTCGTCGTTAGAAAACAAGTATTATGCCATTATTTAAATGAGTTATCTTTTTTTGTCGTGTACAAAGATCATTTTATCAAAATAAGTTGAATAACCATAGGGCAGCAATTTACCCTATGGCTTTTTAAAATTTAATGAAAAACTGCTTCCAAAGCATTTAAGCCAACTTTAGGATCGAGTAAACCATTGTAAATCTCTGGAATTTCACGTTCGACACCTAAGAGCTGATAAATGGCAATCATGGCACAACGTACGGAATATTCCACAGTGAAAACCACATCATCTTCAAGCTCTACGAATTGACCTAAGAAAGCAAAGTTGACCGCATTTTCTGGAATGACCAATGGACGATCACCTGCTTTACGACATGCAAATAGGGCAGAAGCATAAGGCATCATTACTGTGGTAATGTCGGTATGTGCCAACACATGATCCAAGATGTCATCGAAACCAAGTTGATGAATCAACTCAATTAAAATCTCTTGACCCGTCGCTTCACTCATCGGTTTTTTAATGTAATCGCCGATATGGTCAATTTCAAAACCATAACCCCATAAGGTGAATTTACCTTCTGGTAAGTCAGCAAAATGCGGTTGAGCTGGAACGACCACAGATAGATGCCAACCAGATTCAAACCAAGTCATGAGTGCACCAGTACCCGGTTCATTTCCTGTGTAATCAATAATCCGTTTTAGCAGCACATCATCATGCATGGTGAGCGTAAAGGATTTCCATTTATGCTCATCAATGTTGCCATAGAAGGTCATTGGACGACCAAAATCAGGAGCTTTTTGAGCCAATGTTTCCCACAAACGCCAGCCATGATCTTGTCGATCACGAATCAGCTCAGGAACATCGAATTTATCGCCATAACGTGAATCAGCCGTAATCGAACCTAAAGTAAAGAGCGCAAGATCATGCTCACCCAGTTGAATTTGTTCAGTGCCTTCTGGAATGTTGACATAAAGTTGGGTTGCCTTACGTTCCTTCGTTTGGGCATCTTCGACAAAGTCTGCATCTGTGACATAACTACCGAAACGAACATCAACGCCTTGTTCCACCAACCAGCGTTGTAGAGGATGAATCATTGAATCATATTGATTGTATTTAGTTCGTTTCACACCTGCTAAGGTATGGATGCGTGGTAATTCTTGAATGAAACGTAGAAAATAACGGCGTAATTCCGCTGCGCTATGCCATTTTTGAAAGGCAAACGTGGTTCGCCACATCCGCCAAAAATTACTTTGGAAAAATGCATCATCAAAAAATTCATCAATACGGCGACTACCGATACGATCTTCTTTTAATGCCAGTAGACGTAACATTTGAGCACGGTTGAGCGTTGATAATCCCAATTTTTGAGCTTCTGCAATAATATGATTTGAGTCGATCAAACGTGCTTGAGCATTGGTTTTAACTTGTTCGTTAAATTCACGACATTCTTCACGAACAGAAATGTCTGGATTTTCTAAAGATGGGATGCTTGAAAATAAATCCCAAGTACACAAATAAGTTTCATCAGTTAGCATACGTCCACCACGTGTGACCCATGCTTGGTTCGGATTAAGTGGATTATGTCCACCATCCATCGAACCACCAGAAACATTCAATTCTTCTAAAATATGGATATGTTCGGCTGGCACTTTAGCATCACGAATCGCAAAAGCAGCAGCAGCCATACCAGCTATGCCTCCACCTACAATCCAAAGATGTGATTTAGAGCGGTCTAATGTTTTCAGTCTTTTATTTTGCATCTGATGTGCCTCGTTTGTAGTTCTAAAGAAAATTAAAGCCGTAATTTTATTATGGGATTATGTGTTTTAAAAATATATGAAAGTTCTGCTAAAAATCGATGATAAATTATTATCAGAAAAAAACTTTAATAGAAAAAATGGATGCACAATAAAATTTTACTGTTCATATGCTATGGTTTAACTGTTTGATATTGAAATTAAATTGAGTTTTTACTCTATTTTTGGTTTTTTACTAAATATCAAATTGCTTGAAAAATCCGTAAATTTATAAACAGAAATCAAAAAAATTATATCTTCTATTATGGTTTTTTAAGTAAAATAAATAGTTGAAAATTATTCTAATATTGAGGTTTATCTTGGAATCATTATTGATTTTAGGCTCTATTACTTTGGCATTAATGTTGGGGGCAATTAGTCCTGGTCCTACGTTTATTTATGTTGCCAAAAACTCAATTGCGATTTCACGTAAACATGGCTTATTTACTGCGCTTGGTACGGGCACGGGTGCAGCATTATTTGGTTTGCTTGCGGTGATGGGATTACAGGCAATCTTACTTGCAGTGCCTTCAGCATATTTGGCTTTAAAAATCTTTGGTGGTCTGTATTTACTTTGGCTGGCATATAAAATTATTAAACATGCAAAAGAACCCATGGAAGCTGTAAATGGTGCAGTCAAGACCATGAGTTATACGCAAGCATTTCGTTTAGGACTGATTACCCAACTCAGTAACCCTAAAATTGCGATTATCCTTGCCAGTATTTTTACGGCGTTATTGCCGAAAGAAATCCCAACTTATTTCTATGTGGTGTTGCCAGTTTTGTGTTTCTTTATTGATGCGGGTTGGTATTCTCTAGTGGCTGTTGCATTGTCAGCAGAAGGACCATGCAAAGTGTATTTAAAATCTAAAGCTGTTTTTGATCGTATCGCAGGTGGAGTGATGACTTTGCTTGGATTGAAACTGATCTTTGGAATGAAGTGATAAAAGAAGCGACCAAGAAGGTCGCTTTTTTTATGGGCTAATTCTAAATAAAAACATTTAATCTTGGAAATGAGTTGGAATCCATTGATAGCTTTTTCCATCAGCTGAATAAATATGCCCAATACCCGGAAATGGTAAATGTGGTGCAGCAATGGTTTGACCATTTTTAGCAAAATTTGCAAATTGCTTTAAGCGAGTTTCAACGGCTTTTTTCGGGTCAATATCATATTCGATTGCAGTTTCAGGTCGATCAAACTGAACAGTGTGTGAATGAACAATATCTCCAATAAACACGATGCTTTCACCTTTGCTTTTTAGCTCATAGCTAAAATGCCCCGGTGTATGTCCAGCCGTATTAATGACTTTAAAACCTTGAATGTCGTCACCGAGTTTATAAGTTTTGAAGCGTTGCTTGTCTTGGTACGGGGCAATGGCTTGTTTAATGTGTTTCACAGTTCCTTCGTAACCCGCTTGTTTTTCTTTTGGAAGCTTGGCTGCCTGTTTGGGATCTAACCAATAACCGGCTTCGTCACTAGAAACATATACGGTTGCATTTGGAAAGTTGGCTTTCCCATCTTTACTGATGCCACAGACATGATCAGGGTGTAAATGTGTGAGTAGAATCGTATCAACTTGCTCTGGTTGATAGCCTGATGCTTTTAGGTTGGTCAATACTGAACCTAGATGTGAGCCGAAACAACTCGCTGCACCACTATCGACTAAAACCAGTGATGTCCCTGTATTGACGAGGAAGGCATTTACTGAGGTCTGTATACCTTTCTCTTGATCTGCATAGTATTTCTTTAAAATCTCGTGAACTTGTTGTTGTGGGATACCTTTAAACAAGCTTGGTGACATAAAATTTGTACCATCGAGCAGGGCAGTGATTTGTAGATCACCGACTTGGTGTTGGTAAAAACCTGAGACTTGTTTCGGTGCTGTGATGGTTGTTGGTTCAGTTGCTTGGGTGCTGAGGGATGTTGTACCAAGGGTTAGGGTGAGGAAAAGAAGTTTTAAAGTTTTCATAGGATTTTTACATTTTTGAAATTTAAGTTTAGAAGTTAGCAATTTCAGAGGGAATATAAATAAATTTTTGTATTTCATCAGATGTAATTATTGCATCTTCACCATCATTGTAATTATAAAAAAACTCTTCAGGAATACGATATTCTTGATTTTCAAGGGTAAAACTATAATCTAAAACATGTACTTTAGCATTTTTCATGGTGACCCAATTACCATTTTTATCTTGATATGGAATATCATGTAAAGTTTTTAATCTTCTTAGTTTGTAACCGTTTTCTAATTTTTCTGGTTCTAAAGCTTTAACTATATTTCTATCATTTGTATTATAAATATTCCAAGGTTTATTATTTTCCTCTAAGCCATTAAATTGATAGGAAATGTCACCATTTTTCTTTTTTTCAATATAGTTTGCTAATTTTAATTCATTTTTTAATCTATGATATAAGTTATTTAAAATAATTTGATTATATAGATATTTCATATTATTTTTTAAACTATACCAAACTAAATAAACTAGTGTATTTAATCCTTTAAGCGAAATAATAATTTGTTCCTGATCATCTTGGCTTATTACTAAATCATTCGAGTCCCATCTTAAATTATCTGTTTTATCATGTTGAAATTTATTTCTTATAATTCTTATTAACTCATAGCATTGTGGAATTATAATTTCATCACCAAAATGCTCTTTGATTCTTTCTAAAATTTTAATAAATTTTCCACCATTAAGATCAGGAAATTGTTCAGTAATTTGAGAATTTAGACTATGAAATGCCATTTCAAGTTTGGCTAAAGCCTGTACTTTTTCATCAATAGGGAAAGTTGTTGGACCAGACATAGTGCTTGAAACAGAAATGTTATGTCTTGATACTAGTGTTCCATTTTCATCCACGCTAACTTCAATATGAGAAGTATCTTTGAAGATCTTTTGAGGATTTAGAAAATCTAAAAAATTAGTGTATAAATTATTTGAATTATATATGAACATATTTTTCCGCTTTTTAGGAGACTAATCTAACAAATAAATATTTAAGCATAAATTAACCCCAGTTACGGATAAGCCAAAGATTTAATCACATGAATTTTAGGCTTATTCTTTTGGCAAAGTTGATACGCACATAGTGAAGAAAATACGCCTGCTAAAAAACCAGCAATCGAACGATGTTT